>NZ_JBSGVG010000007.1:0-246296 GCF_053608345.1 Nocardia sp. NPDC055050 | reverse complement strand
ATCCGGATCGGGGCCGCCGGGCCTCGAAAGCAGGCGCGAAACCGACGAATCAGACGGCAGCCGAAGCCAGCGCCTCGGTGGACGCGACCGCCTGGCCGACACCGGCGACGATCGCCGCCGCACGCAGTGACTCGAAGATCACCTCACGCGACACACCGGCCTCGCGCAGCGTCTTCTCGTGCGCCTCGAGGCAGTGCGCGCAGCCGTTGATCGAGGACACCGCGAACGACCACAGCTCGAAGTCGGCCTTGTCGACGCCGGGGTTGCCGATGATGTTCATCCGCAGGCCCGCGCGCAGATCGTCGTAGCGACCGTCCAGGAACGCCTTGCCGCGGTAGAACACGTTGTTCATGCCCATGATCGACGCGGCGCCCAGCGCGGCGTCGTAGGCCTCGGCCGAGAGCACGTCGGCAGCCTCTTCGGCGACCTCACGCAGGGTGGTCGCCGAGCGCGTGGCGGCGGCCGAAGCGAGCAGGGTGCCCCACAGCTGCTGCTCGTTGAGCACCGTGGTGCGGGCCAGCGAGGACAGATTGAGCTTGAGGTCCTTGGCGTACTCGGGAAGAGAGTTCTTCAGGTTCTCGATGCTCATGACAGTGGGGCTCCTTCAGGGTGTTTCGGTGGGGAAGTGGTTCAGACGCTGGCGGTGAGCAACTCACCCGCGTTGATGGTCGGGTCGCCCTTCTTCCAGTTGCAGGCGCACAGCTCGTCGGACTGCAGGGCGTCGAGCACGCGCAGCACCTCGTCGACGTTGCGGCCGACCGAACCGGCGGTCACCGAGACGAACTGCACCTCGTTGTTCGGGTCGACGATGAAGGTGGCGCGATCGGCGACGCCGTCGGCGTTGAGAACGCCGGAGGCGGTGGCCAGTTCACGCTTGAGGTCCGACAGGATCGGGAAGGGGAGGGTCTTGAGATCCTCGTGCTGTGCGCGCCACTGGAAGTGCACGAACTCGTTGTCGACCGAGGCGCCGAGCACCTGCGCGTCACGATCGGCGAACTCCTCGTTCAGCTTGCCGAACGCGGCGATCTCGGTCGGGCACACGAAGGTGAAGTCCTTGGGCCAGAAGAACACGATGCGCCACTTGCCGGCGTGGTCGTCGCTGGTGATCTGGGTGAAGTAATCGTCGGGCTGCTGCGCGTCGACCTTGGAGAGGTCGCCTCCGATGACGGCCTTGAGGTTGTATGCCGGGAACTGGTCGCCGATGGTCAGCAGAGCCATGCTTCGTCTCCTCATTCGTGGTGTGGTTGATGTCAGCCTACTGAAAGGTAAAGCCGATTGCTGGTCGTACACTGATAGGTGTGAGTGATCAGACTTATCAGCCAACCCTGTCGCAGCTGCGTGCGTTCGTGGCCGTCGCCGAATACCGGCATTTCGGCACCGCCGCAGCGCGTTTGACTGTGAGTCAACCCACGTTATCGCAGGCACTGGCATCACTGGAAAACGGACTCGGGCTCCAGCTGATCGAGCGCAGCACCCGCCGCGTGCTGGTGACCGCCGCCGGAATGCGACTGCTGCCGCAGGCCATGGCGACCCTGGAAGCCGCCGATCGATTCGTCGCCTCGGCGACCGGCGACACCCTCGGCGGCACACTGCGCGTGGGCATCATTCCGACCGTCGCCCCGTACGTGCTGCCCGGACTGCTGCCCGAGTTGCGCCGCAAACTGCCCGGGGTGCTACCCCAGGTGGTGGAGGACCAGACCGCGCGGCTGCTGGACGGGTTGCGCACCGGTGTGCTCGACGTGGCGGTGCTCGCCCTGCCGACCGAAGCCAACGGCTTGGTCGAGATCCCCCTCTACAGCGAGGAATTCGTGCTGGTCACGCCCCGCGGGCACGAGCTGGCCGGCCGCACCGACCTGGCCGCGCCCGCTCTCGCCGACCTGCCGCTGTTGCTGCTCGACGAGGGCCACTGTCTGCGCGATCAGACTCTGGACCTGTGCCGCTCGGCCGACGTGCAACCCGGGACGGTCGGCGATACCCGTGCTGCCTCGCTGACCACGGTCGTGCAGTGTGTGGCCGGCGGGCTCGGGGTGACGCTCATCCCGGAGATGGCCGTGGCCGCCGAGACCGCGCGCGCGAATCTGGGCACCGCCCGCTTCACGGCCCCCGCTCCCGGTCGCACGATCGGGCTCGCGTATCGCGGGTCTTCCGCGCGGGCCGCGGACTACGAATACCTCGCGGCGGTCATCCGATCCAAGCGCCCTTTCTGATCTGCGTGCTGCTCGGACAATGCTTGTGTGACAGTGGGCTCGTTATCGAGCCAGGCGAATTGTCATAGCTGCGGAATAAATTTCGCAAAATGGACTTTTCTCCGCTCGCCACCGGAGGGCGAGCGGATATTTAGCATCGCAAATCAAATAACTTCTGGACGATCCGGCGATGCATCGGTTTCTTCGACCAGCGCTAGAATCATTGCAGTTAACTATTGGCATTCACGTGTTCGGGAATGCTGCGGCCGGGGATTCGGTCCACAGCCCCCACGACACGGTATAGCGATCGGAGCGGTGCGGCAAGTGTCTGCGCCACCTTTGTGGATCGATTCCGAATCGTGCTGAATTCGGTACCCGATGCATGTACCGCGGGTGATCCGACTCTGGGCGGACGGTCGGGACGGCCCATCGGAGAGGATGTCGAACAGGGGTCGGCCAGGTCGGGGTGCCGATCGCCACGGCGGCGACGTCCTAAACGTCCTTTCTGTGTTCGTGACCATGTTGAAAGGTTCCGGAAATCGGATTCGGCAACTTTGTGGCTATATAATCGACATCTTGAAGTGAGCTGTAAGAGGGGAGGTCGAAATGGGCCGAAAGAGTCGCATCGATGACAGCCAGGACCGGTCGAAGCGGTTGGAAATCGGCTCATTCCGCTATTCCCAAAAAAAGGACTCCGGTAACGGTTCCGGTGCTGGGTCCAACGGCAGCGGACACCCGTCATTCGAAATCTTTCCGCTGACGGCGGCGCAGCGGGGGATCTGGTTTGCCCAGCACCTCACCGAATCGTCACCGATTTCTGTGGCCCAATACGTCGAGGTCGTCGGAGAGGTGGACGCCGAACTGCTTGCCGAGGCCTGCAGAACCGCCAGTCGCGAGTTCGGATCCGGGCATACGCGACTGATCGAGGTCGATGGAGAGCCCTGTCAGTTCGTCGACGAGGACCGTGGAGGTCCGGTATCGGTCGTGGACCTGCGCCATCATGCCGATCCGGTGGCGACCGCGCGCGCGATGATGGCTCAGGACTATTCCGCTCCGCTGGACATGCTGAACGACGACCTCGTGACGAGCATCGTGTTCCGGGTCGGCGAGGACCATGTCCTGTGGTACCAGCGCGCGCACCACATCGCGCTCGACGGATTCGCCGCGGTAACGATGCTGCACAGGATGACCGAGCTGTACAACGCTTGGGTGAAGTCCGAGGAACCGGCATCGTGCGCGGCGCAGGACCTGGAGGTCATCGTCGAGCAGGACCTGGCGTACCGGGGTTCGACACGTTTCGACAACGACCGCAACTACTGGCTGGAGCATCTGGCAGGCGCGCCGCCCGCCGTCAGCCTGGCCGGTCGCGTCGGCAAGCCCACCATCCATCCGGCGCTGGTCAGCACAGAGCTGCCCGACGCCACCGCGCGTCTGCTGACAAGCGTCGCGCTCGAACATGGTCAGAGCGTGGCTCCGACCATCGTCGCGGCGTTCGCCGCCTATCTCGCGCGGATGACCGGAAGCGACGAAGTGATGCTGAGCCTGCCGGTTTCGGGTCGGCACTCCGCCGTGCTGCGCCGTTCCGGGGGGATGGTGGCGAATGTGGTGCCGCTGCGGGTGCGGGTGGCCGGCCGCAACGTCGGTGAACTGATCGCCGCGGTGCAAAGTGAGTTGACGAGTGCACTGCGGCGGCAGCGCTACCGCCAGGAGGACATATTCCACGATATGGGGATCGCGCGCGACGAGGCGGCGTCCTTCGGGCCTGCCGTGAACCTGATGCTGATCGAGAACGAGGTTGTGCTCGGCAACACGACAGGCCGCCTCAACGTCCTCACCTCAGGCCCTACCGCCGACCTTTTCGTCAATATCTACCCGGGTGCGGGCAAAGACAGTACGCATATCGACTTCCAGGGAAATCCGAACGCCTACACCCCGGACGAGCTCGCGGGTCACCACCGGCGGTTCCGCATGTTCCTGCACGAGTTCCTCGCCGGGGGAGCGGAATGTCGAGTCAGCGGATTGTCGCTGCTCGACGTACACGAGCGGTCCACCCTGCCGCGGGTGCGGGGGCCGAGCGGAGTCGAAACACGGCTGCTTCCCGAGATTCTGACCGAGAGCGCGCGCCGGGATCGCAGTGCGTGCGCGATCGTCTCGGCCGGGCAGACGATGACCTACGGCGAGCTGGACGACAGATCCTCCCAGCTGGCCCGGCATCTGATAGCTCTGGGTTGTGGCCCGGATGCGGCGGTGGCGATCATGCTGCGACGCTCGGTCGAATCCGTGGTGGCGACATGGGCGATCGCGAAATGCGGGGCCGCGGTGGTCCAGCTGGCCCCCGAGTACCCGCGCAAGCGGGTAGAACACATGGTCGCCGACAGCGGCGCGACCGTGGCGATCACGATCGACGACTTGCGCGACCGAGTCCCACCGGCGACGCGTTGCGTGGTTCTCGATGATCCCGCGACCCTGGGGGAAGGCGGCGCCGACAGCGGGCCGATTTCCGACGACGACCGTATCCGGCCACTGCGCCCGTCCAATATCGCCTACATCACCTATACCTCGGGATCCACCGGAACGCCGAAAGGCGTTCAGGTCACGCACACCGGCCTCGCGAATCTGATTGCCGACCGCGCCGCCACCTACGGAATAGACGCGACCTCTCGGGTGTCGTATGCGCTCTCGCCCAGTTTCGACGCCTCCATGGAACAGTTTCTGACCTGCTTCGCGAGCGGATCCGCGCTGGTGATCGTGCCGCCCGAGGTGACCGGCGGCGAGCCGCTCACGCGACTGCTGGCCGACGAGCACGTGACCCACCTGACCCTGACACCCACGATGCTGGCAACCGTGGACCCGCATCCGGCGACCGACGTGCGCGTGCTCGTGGTCGGCGGCGACGTCTGTCCACCGCACGTCATCGAGCGGTGGGCGCCGTCGTTGTCCATGTACAACGAATACGGTCCCACCGAGGCCACCGTGACCGCCGCCGGCGGCGTGCTCGGACCCGGTCACGCCCACCTGGTCGGTGGCCCCCTTCGTGGCGTCGCGGCGATGGTGCTGGACCGAACGCTCCAACCGGTGCCGAACGGCACCGCGGGCGAGCTGTATCTCGCCGGGCCGGGATTGGCCCGCGGATACAGCCATCTGTTCGTCGAAACCGCCGCCCGGTTCGTCGCGGACCCGTACGGCGGCGCGGGCGAGCGGATGTACCGCACCGGCGACATCGCGCGCTGGACCGGCGACAACGCCGAGATGGCGCTGGAATTGCTGGGACGCGGCGACTTCCAGGTCAAGATCCGTGGCTACCGGATCGAACCGGGTGAAATCGACACCGCGCTCACCACACACGAGGACGTGGACCTTTCGGTGACGGTGCCGGCGCACAACAACGCGGGCACGACCGTGCTGGCGTCGTATGTGGTCCCGGTCAGCGGCCGTCGGATCGAACCGCTCGAACTCCAGCGCTTCGCCCGTGATTCGCTGCCGCCGCAGATGGTTCCGGCGGTGATCATCGCGTTGGACAGCCTCCCGGTGAACGCCTTCGGCAAGCTCGATCGCAGCGCTCTGCCGAAGCCGGAGTTCGGGACCGCGCCGGTCGGCAGGCCGCCGGCCACCGCCCGGGAGAAGGCGATCGCACGGCTGTTCACCGAGGTGCTCGGCGTGCCTCTGGTCGGGGCGGACGACAGCTTCTTCGCCCTGGGCGGCGACAGCATTCTGTCGATCCAGCTGGTGGCGCGGGCCAAAGCCGATGGCCTGAGTTTCTCCACACAGGATGTGTTCGTGCACAAGACCGTTGCGGGCTTGGCGGCCACGGCGACGAAATCAAGCGATACGCCCGAGTTGGCCGAGTTGCCCGGCGGCGGCGTCGGGCCGCTGCCGTTGTCGCCGATCATGTGCGCGATGCTGGATCGGGGTCATTACGACCGATTCGCGCAGGCCGCGCTCGTGCAGCTGCCCGATGGGGTCGATCGAGCGGGCCTCGTGCGCGCAGTGGGATCCCTGCTGGACCGCCACGACATGCTGCGCGCGGTCTTGCGCGGCGATTCGGTTGATAGCTACGTCGAGGTACTCGAGCCGAACGCGGTCGACCCGGACGCGGCGCTTGTCGATGTTCGCCTCGATCGACGGGACGCCGCCGAGGTCGACCGCCACCTGCAGCAGGCCGCCGATCGATTGGACCCGGGCAAGGGTGTGCTCGTTCAAGCCGTCTGGATGCGGGATCTCCACGGCTCGGGACCCGACCTGATGTGGCTGGTGATTCACCATCTCGCTGTCGACGTGGTGTCGTGGCGCATCCTCCTCGCCGACCTCGCGCGGGCCTGGGCGCAGATCTCCGACGGCGGGGAACCGGATTTCGGCCCGATCACCACCTCGTTCCGGCGGTGGGCGCACGGCCTGGTCGAGCGGGCGCCGGGCAGACGGCCGGCGGAGCTCGACAGGTGGAACGACGTCCTCGCGCGGGGTGATCAGCTTCTCGGATCGCGCCGTCTGGTTCCGGATCGTGACGTCGGCGCCACGGCGGGCCGGGTCCACCAGCGCATTCCGGCAGCGGTCACCGAGGCGGTTCTCACCACCATTCCGGACCGTTTCCACTGCAGTGCCAACGATCCGCTGCTCGCGGCGCTGGTACTGGCACTCGGTGAGTGGCGGCGCAGGCGCGGTACGGAGGCGACCGCGGGCGAGCTGATCTCGCTGGAGGGACACGGCCGCGAGGAGCGGGCCGTGCCCGGCGTCGATCTCAGTGGCACCGTGGGCTGGTTCACCACCCGCTTCCCGGTCCGGATCGACTGGGACGGTGTCGATCTCGATGACGCGCTGGCCGGCGGCCCAGGTGCTGGACTGGCGATCAAACAGGTGAAGGAGCAGTTGCGCGCGGTGCCGGACAACGGCATCGGCTACCAGGTGCTGCGTCATCTCGATCCCCAGGGCCGTGCCGAGCTCGCGGACTTGCCCGAACCTCAGATCAGCTTCAACTACCTCGGGCGGGTCAGTGTCGCTGAACGCTCGATGCCCTGGGCGCCCACCACCGAGTTCACCGCACTGACCGCGACGAGCGATCCGGGGATGGCGCTGCCGGCCGTGCTCGATGTCAACGCGATCGCCGAGGAAGGTCGCGACGGGCTCGAACTCGATGTGACCTGGGAATTCGCCTCGCAGATATTGGGTGCCGAGGAGGTCGACGAGCTCACCGGGCTGTGGGCTCGCGCGCTGGGGGCACTCGCCGACCACGTCCGATCCGACACCGGCTACGGCTTCACGCCCTCCGACTTCCCGCTCACCGCCGTATCGCAGGACGATGTCGACCACTGGCTGGGGAAATACCCGTCGATGATCGATGTGTGGCCGCTCACCGCCTTGCAGTCCGGGCTGCTGTTCCACACCATCTACGACCGCGACGGCGACGACGGCTACATCGTGCAGGTGGCGCTGACCTTCGCCGGGCAGGTGGACGGTGCGCGGATGCGCCGCGCCGCGCAGGTGCTCATCGACCGGCACGACAGCCTGCGGACGGCGTTCGTCGAGAGTGCCGATGGGCCACGGCAGATCGTCCTGCGCGACACCGAAGTCGATTGGGGCGAGTCGAATCTCGCCGGCATCAGCGATGGGGGCAGGCGGGCGCGAGCACTTCGGCGACTCGCGAGGGCGGCCGTGGCTCCGTTCGACCCGGCCCATCCACCGCTGGTGCGTTTCCACCTCGTGCGCACCGGCGTCGATACTTTCCAGTTGCTGGTCACCAACCACCACCTCGTGCTCGACGGCTGGTCGATGCCTCTGCTGATCCACGAGCTGCTCTCCTTGTACACCTCCGATGGCGACACCGCCGAGCTCGCGCCCCCTCGTTCGTACCGGGAGTATCTGCGGTGGCTGCAGGCGCAGGATCGCGACGCCGCAATCGCCGCGTGGCGGGAGACACTCGCCGGAATCGACAGTCCGACACGGGTCACGGGCAGGCCGGATCGGTCCGTCGCCGCGCACGTCGGTGAGGTCGACCTGAACCTGGACGCGGCGACCACCGCAGCGCTTCTCGATCTGGGCCGCTCACACGGCGTCACCGCCAACACGGCCCTGCAGGTGGCATGGGCACTGCTGGTGGCCGCGCTGACCGGACGGTCGGACGTGGTCTTCGGCAATACGATCGCGCACCGCCCGCCGCAGATTCCGGATGTCGAGCGCATGGTCGGGCTTCTCGTCAACACGCTGCCCGTCCGAGTCCGCCTCGAACCCGGCGAAACCGTCGGCGACCTGCTCGTCCGCGTGCAATCCGAGCAAGCAGCCATGCTGGATCATCAGTACATCGGCTTGGCGGAGCTGCAACGGGCCACCGGCATCACCGACATGTTCGACACCGCGACGGTGCTCGAGTCCTATCCGCTCGACCGGGAACTGCTGGCGCGCAATCTCTCCGACGCCGGCTTGCGGTTCGTCGAGATCGACGCACACGATGCCACGCCGTATCCACTGAGTTTGCAAGTGTCCCCGCCGCGGTCGAGTCGCGACCGGCGATCGGATGCCGCCGACGAGCCGAGCACCTACACGGTGACGCTGAAATTCGCCACCGACCGATTCGATTCGGCCGAGGTCCGTACGCTGCTCGAACGCTTCGAGCTTCTTCTCACGCAGATCGTCAGGAATCCCGCCCGCAACGTCGCCGCGATCTCCTCCTGCTGGGATTCCGAACGCGCGGAACTGCTTTCGGTCGGCAGCGAGGAGCCGCCCGCCGCGGAGCTCGTGCTGCGCGACATCCTGTGGGGGACCGCTCGCAGGTATCCGGATGTCGTGGCCCTGCGGTGCGGCGACACCACGTGGACCTATCGTGAGCTGGAGCGCCGCGCCGACGAGTTCGCACATCTGCTGGCCCGCCATGGTGCTCGCGCCGAGTCGATCGTCGCGTTGGCCGTTCCCCGTTCGGCTGAACTGGTGGTCGCCATCTGGGCGGTGGCGAAGACAGGCGCCGCCTTCCTGCCCTTGGATCCCGGCAATCCCGCCGCGCGGATCGCGGAGTTGTTGTCCGACTCCCGGACCGGTCTCGGCGTGACGACCAACGATGTCGCACCGAGCCTTCCGGACACCGTCGACTGGTTGACGCTGGACGCTGCGGCTACGGATGCTGACGAAAATCTTCCCCGTCTGTCCGAAGTCTCGGCCGGGGCCGATCGGCTGTCGGCCGACAACGCGGCATACGTGATCTATACGTCCGGATCGACCGGCAAACCGAAGGCGGTCCACCTCAGCCATCGCGGCCTGGCCGACCTCGTCGCGGCGCAGGTCGACGCCTTCGGTGTCGGTCCGGGTTCGGTGGTGCTGCAGGTCGCGTCGCCGGGCTTCGACGCCTGCTTGTCGGAGTTGCTGTTGGCGCACGGGAGTGGCGCCGGTCTCGTGGTGTCGCCGCCGGAGGTGTACGCCGGGACCGACCTCGAGGAATTGCTTCGGTCGCAGCAGGTGTCGCACGCGATCATCACCCCGTCGGTGCTGAAAACCATGGATCCGTCCCGGACACCGTCGTTGACATCGCTCGCGGTCGTCGGCGAAGCGACCGAGCCGGACACCGTGAACCGGTGGGGGCACGGCCGACGGCTGATGAATCATTACGGACCGACCGAGTGCACGATCTGGGCGACGGGGTCGGACGCTCTGGTACCCGGCGAACTGGTGACGATCGGCGGCCCGATCCGGGGCGCGTCGGCGATGGTTCTCGACCGGTGGCTGCGACCGGTGCCGGTCGGTGTCGTGGGCGAACTCTATATCGGTGGGCCCGGACTCGCCCGCGGGTACGTCGGTCGACCGGGTGTGACCGCGTCGCGCTTCGTCGCGGATCCGCGATCGGTTCACGGCGAACGGATCTACCGCACTGGTGATTCCGTGCGCTGGGTGCGCGGTCGCGCCGGATTGGCACTGGAATATCTGGGTCGAGGCGATCAGCAGGTCAAGATCCACGGCCTGCGGATCGAGCCGGGGGAAATCGATGCGCACCTGGCTCTGCACCCGGAGGTGGCGAGCGTCGCGACCGTCGTGGTGAAGGGGCCTGCCGACGAACCGGTGCTGGTGTCCTATTTCGTCTCCGCCTCGGGCGCCGTGGTCGACGTAGTGGCACTCGGCGACGATCTGTCGCGCACGCTACCGCGCTATATGAACCCCGCGGCGATCGTGCAGCTCGAAGAGATGCCGCGCACACCGACCGGAAAACTCGATCGGAAAGCATTGCGGCAGAGGTCCTTCGATGCCCACGCCGCGGACGGCAGAATGCCGTCGACGCATACCGAACAGGTCATGGCGAAACTCTTCGCCGACGTGCTCCATCTCGACACCGTGTCCGCCGACAGCAATTTCTTCGCGCTCGGCGGGGACAGCATCGTCTCGATGCGACTGGTGGCGCTGGCGCGATCCGCCGGGCTCACGCTCACGCCGCGAGATGTCTTCGAAGGCAAGACAGTTGCCGCCCTCGCCGCGATGGCCGACGGCGATGCGGCCCCGCCGGTGGAACGCGCCTCGGATTCTCCGCTCGTCGCCCTCACCCAACCCGACATCGATCGGCTCGAGCAGCAATACCACGGCCTGTCCGACGTCTGGCCGTTGTCGCCCATGCAGTCCGGTGTGCATTTCCACTCGACGTTCGACCCGGATGCCGGGGACAACTACACCGTCCAGACGATGATCGGATTTTCCGGCGAGGTCGACGGTGAGCGCTTGCGCCGTGCCGCTCAGGCCGTGGTCGACCGGCACGACATCCTGCGGGCCGCGTTCGTGGAGACCGCGGGCGGGCCCCGTCAGATCGTGCTCGACCATGCCGAGATCGGATTCCGGGAGATCGATCTCGCCGGTGACCGCGACGCGGAATCCCCGGCCGACCCGGCAACGATCGCCGCGGCGGACGCGGCGGCGGGATTCGACCTGTCGGCTCCTCCGCTCCTGCGCTTGACGCTGATCCGTCTCGACGCGGGGTCCTTCCGGCTGCTCGTCACGAATCACCATGTGATCCTGGACGGCTGGTCGATGCCGCTGCTGATGCGAGAACTGCTCGACTACTACGGGTCTCCCACCCATATCGACTCCGCCGGACCCGCACCCTCCTACCGCGACTATCTGTCCTGGCTGGGGCGGCAGGACGCCGCCGCATCCAAGGCGGCATGGGCACAGGCCTTTTCGGATGTCGACGCACCCACCCGGGTGTCGCGCGACGTGCTCGCGACGGGTTCGGTATCCGCCGCCGAAATCGAGGCCGAGCTGACGGCAGATCGTTTCGGAGGTCTCCGTCGAGTGGCAGCCGAGTCGGCCGTCACCATCAATACGGCGGTCGCCGCGGCCTGGGCCCTGAATCTGCGCGTCCTGACCGGTGAGACCGATGTGATCTTCGGATCCGCGGTGTCGGGACGGCCACCGGAGTTACCGCGGGTCGAGCAGACGCTCGGCATGTTCCTGACCACGATTCCCGTGCGAGTCCCGCTCGAACCCACCATGACGGTGCGCGAGTTGCTGACCGGCATTCAGGAGCGGCACGCTCGCATGCTGGATCATCACCACATCGGCCTGCCCGAGATCCACCGCAGCGTCGGTCTGCCCGAACTCTTCGACACCGCCGTCACCTTCCAATCGTTCCCCGTCGACCGGACGGCACTACAGCAACTCATCGAGTCGGCGGGCCTGCGGGTGGACGAACTCAGCGGTGTCGACGCGACGCCGTACCCGCTGAGCCTGGTCGTGGCGCCGAAACAGTCCGCGCACGGCGAAGCACAGGCACTGCGGATCACCCTGCGATTCCACGACCGCGCGTTCGACACCGCGGCGGCGCGCCGGATCCTCGACCGCTTCGTCGAGTTGCTCGGCCGAATCGCCGTCGACGCCGACCTACGGCTGGGTGAGCTGCCGCTCGACCAGGAACCGGGGCCGTCGTGGCCGGTTTCGGGTGCGGAACCGGAAATCCCGGACACGCTGGACCGGATCCTCGCCGCGTGCGCTACCGCCGAACCCGACGCCATCGCCGTGCGATGCGGTGCGACCGCCATGACGTACCAGCAGCTCGACGAGCGATCCGCACGTCTGGCCCGGGTCCTGCTGCGGCACGGAGTCCAGCGGGGACAGGTCGTCGCCTCGGTGCTTCCGCGATCCCTGGCGGCGACGGTGACCCTGTGGGCTGTGGCGAAGACCGGTGCCGCAGTCCTGCCGATAGACCCGACCCTGCCGCCGGAGCGGATCGACTTTCTGCTGTCGGATTCGAAAGCCGTGCTCGGGCTGACCGACTCCTCCGCCGGGGCACACCTTCCCGATGGCGTCGACTGGCTGATCCTCGACCAGGAGCAGATGCTCGACGCCGCGGATTCGGTTGCCGCGGTGCCGATCACCGACGCCGAACGCGGCGGTCCGATCCGGCGGGATCAGACCGTGTACGTGAGCTACACCTCCGGGTCGACCGGTATGCCCAAGGGCGTGCTCGTCAGCCATCGCGGCCTGGCCGATATCGTCGCGGCGCAGCGGCGGATTCTCGGCGTCGACCCGAGTTCGGTGGTGCTGCAGGTAGCCTCGCCCAGCTTCGACGCCTCGGTGTTCGAGTTGTTGATGGCGCACGGCTCGGGCGGCCGACTGGTCGTCTCGCCTCCCGATGTCTACGCCGGACCCGAGCTGGCGGATCTGATCGGGCGCGAACATATCTCGCACGTGGTGATCACTCCCTCTGCGCTGGCCACAGTCTCGTGCGACGGTCTCGACGGGCTGCGCGTGCTGGCGACAGCCGGTGAGCCGGTCGGGCCGGAACTGGTCGATCGGTGGGCGCCGCACCGCACCATGGTCAATCTCTACGGGCCGAGCGAAAGCACGATCTGGGCTACCGCCAGCGACGCACTGGCCCCCGATGCCGCGATCACGATCGGCAGGCCGGTCGGCCCCGTCGCGGTCGTCGTGCTCGATACCTGGTTGCGGCCCGTGCCACACGGTGTCGAGGGCGAGCTGTATCTGTTCGGTCCCGGCTTGGCCGACGGGTACGCCGCCAGGACGGGGTTGACCGCGTCGCGGTTCGTCGCGTGCCCGTTCGCGGAGCCGGGTCAGCGCATGTACCGCACCGGTGACGTGGTGCGCCGTGGCGTCGACGGCGAGATGGAATTCGTGGGGCGCAACGATTTTCAGGTGAAGGTGCACGGCACCAGGATCGAGCTGGGGGAGATCGACGCGGTGCTCGATGCGCGGGCGGACGTGGCGTACGCGGTCACGGTGCCGCGCCGCGACGGCGCGCGAGCGGCGGTGCTGGCGTCCTATGTCGTGCCCGCGCCGGGGACGCAGGTATCGGGCGAGCAGTTGCGTGCGGCACTGGCCGAGGTGCTGCCCCGGTACATGGTGCCGTCCACGGTGATGGTGCTGGACGAGGTGCCGCTGACCGTCAACGGGAAGCTGGATCGCGAGCGGCTGCCCGAGCCGGTGTCCGTCACGCGAGAATTCCGGGCGCCGTCGCCGGGGTTGGAAGAGTTGGTCGCGCGGACATTCGAGCAGGTGCTCGACGTGGACCGGGTGGGAGTCGACGACGACTTCTTCGCGCTGGGCGGCGATTCCCTGAGCGCCTCGATGGTGGTGGCGCGCCTCGGCGCTGCCCTGGATACGCGAGTGCCGGTGCGGTCGGTTTTCGAGGCGCCGACCGTCGGCGGATTGGCCGGTCTCGCCGCGGCGCTCAGCGGTGGGGGCCGGTTGCCGCTGCTGCCGGGCGCCCACCCCGACTCCGTGCCGCTGTCGCTGGCCCAGCAGCGGATGTGGTTCCTGAACCGGTTCGAGCCGGATTCGGCGGTGCACAGCATTCCGGTGATGCTGCGGCTGTCCGGACGGCTGGACACCGAAGCGCTGGCTGCCGCGCTCGCCGATGTGGTCGCGCGCCACGAAGTATTGCGGACGATATATCCAGAAGTCGCCGGTGAGCCGCGCCAGGTCGTTCTCGACGAGACCGCGGTGCCGGTGCGGGCGGTGCGAGTGCCCGCGGATTCCGTCCAGGAGGTGGTGGGCGAGTTCGTGCGGCGTGGATTCGATGTGACCGTCCGGGTGCCGATGCGCGTGGGCTTGTTCGAGCTGGGCGCCGAGCACGACAGTGACACAGGAGAATTCCTGCTGGTGCTCGTGGTCCATCACATCGCGGGCGATGGTCAGTCGATGGGGCCACTGGCGCGTGACGTGATGGTGGCCTATGCCGCGCGACTGGCCGGGCAGGCACCGCTGTGGGAGCCGCTCGCTGTGCAGTACGCGGATTTCGCGTGGTGGCAACGGCAGATGCTGGGGGCCGCGGACGATCCGGCGTCGTTGATGTCGGAGCAGTTGGAGTTCTGGCGCTCGACGCTCGCGGGTGCACCGGACCGGCTGGAACTTCCGGCGGACCGCCCACGCCCGGCCGTCGCATCGCTGTCGGGAGGCCGGGTACCGGTGGAGATCGGTGCGAGCCTGCACGAGCGGCTGGTCGCGCTGGCACGGACGAGAGGGTCGTCGCTGTTCATGGTGATGCACGCGGCGCTGGCAGCGGTGTTGGGGCGGCTCAGCAGCAGCGATGACGTCGTGATCGGCACCCCGGTCGCGGGACGGGGCGAGCCTGGTCTCGACGATCTGGTGGGCATGTTCGTGAACACGCTGGCCTTGCGGACCCGCGTGGATACGGGCGAGCCGTTCGCCGAGTTGCTGATGCGCACCCGGCAGACGGACCTGCTGGCGTTCGAGCACGCGGACGTGCCGTTCGAACGGGTCGTGGAGGAATTGAACCCGGAGCGATCGGCGGCACGACATCCGTTGTTCCAGGTGGCCTTGGCATTCCAGAACGTGTCGACGATCGAAGTGGTGCTGCCCGACGTCCGGGTGGCCCGGGCAGAGGTGGATACCGAGGCGATCCAGTTCGATCTGCAGCTGGTGCTGTCCGATTCATCCGCGCAGGGTATGTCGGGAATGTTGACCTATGCTCGGGATCTGTTCGACGAGGTGACCGCAGCGGCGATCGTCCGGCGGCTGGTGCGGGTACTGGAAGCCGTCGCCGACGATCCGGCCGTAGTAGTCGGCGATATCGACTGGCTGGAAGCCGACGAGCGCTCGTCGCTCACCTCGCGGGTCGGGGCGCACACCGTGGCGGCGCTGGAACCGTCCGGATTGCTGCCGGAGGTGTTCACCTCGGCCGTCCGGGACAACGGCGACGGTATCGCCGTCGTCGCGGGGGATGACACGCTGTCGTATACGCAGCTGGACGAACGATCGAGCCGGCTGGCGAGGGTGCTGATCCGCCGTGGCGCCGGACCGGAGAATCCGGTGCTGGTGGCAGCAGCGCGGTCGACGGAGTCGGTCGTCGCGTGGTGGGCGGTGGTGCGGTCGGGTGCGGCGTACGTGCCGGTCGACCCGAGCTACCCCGACAGCCGGATCGAGCAGATGGTGTCGGATTCCGGTGCGACGCTGGGGGTTACGGTGTCGTCGGTGCGTGCCCAGCTGCCCGATTCGGTGGACTGGATCGTGCTCGACGACCCGGCCGTCGCCGCGCGGATCGACGCGGCGGCGAGCGGCCCGATCGGCGACGACGAGCGGACGCGGCCGCTGCGGGCCTCGGATGTCGCCTACGTGGTCTTCACCTCCGGATCCACCGGAGTGCCGAAGGGCGTCGCCGTCACACATTCCGGCATCGCCGGCTTCGTCGCGGGGCGGCGCGCCGACCGAGAGCTGCGGCACACGTCCAGGGTGTTGCATTTCGCGTCGCCGTCGTTCGACGCCGCGGTGATGGAGATCCTGATCGCGGCCAGTCGAGCCGGTGCGCTGATCGTGGCGCCGACGGGGATCTACGGCGGCGACGAGCTGGCCGAGTTCTTGCGCGTGCAGCGGGTCACCCACGCCTTCATCACCCCGGCCGCGCTCGCGTCGGTGGATCCGGCCGGGCTCGACGACTTGCGGATGGTGTTGTCCGGTGGTGAGGAGGTCCCGGCGGATCTGGTGAGCCGGTGGGCGGGCACCGACGTCGCGGGCGCCCGGGAGTTCCAGGTGCTGTACGGGCCGACCGAGGCCACGATGCTCGCCACGGCGACGCGCGCACTGCAACCGGATGATCGGCCGACGATCGGCGTCCCGCTGCCGGGGATCCAGGCACTGGTCCTGGATGACCGGCTGCGGCCGGTGCCGGTGGGGGTGGCCGGAGAGTTGTATCTCGCGGGTCCGGCGCTGGCGCGCGGGTACCTGAACAGGGCGGCTCTCGACGCGGTGCGGTTCGTGGCGCTTGCGTTCGGGGAACCGGGACGCCGCATGTACCGGACCGGTGATGTGGTGCGCTGGAAGACCGACGGCGATCTGGAGTTCTTGGGGCGCAACGATTTCCAGGTGAAGATCCGTGGTTACCGGGTAGAGCTGGGCGAGATCGACGCGGTGCTGAACGCCCAGGCGGAGGTGGCCTACGCGGTCACGGTGCCGTGGCGTGCGGGCACCGGTCCGGCACAGTTGGTGTCCTACGCGGTCCCCGAAACCGGCGCGAGCATCTCGGGCGAACAGTTGCGCGCGGCATTGGTCGAGGCGCTGCCGTCGTACCTGGTGCCCGCCGCAGTGATGATCCTCGACGCGATCCCCTTGTCGCCGAACGGAAAGCTCGACCGCGCGGCCCTGCCCGCACCCGTCGTCCAGGCCAAGCGGTTCCGGGCACCGGTGTCACCGGCGGAGGAAATAGTGGCGGGCGTCTTCGCCGACGTCCTCGGCAACGACGGTCCCGTCGGCGCCGACGACGACTTCTTCGACCTCGGCGGCAACAGCCTGGTGGCCACCCGGGTAGCCGCGCGGATCGGTGCTGCGCTCGACGTGACCATCCCGGTGTCGATGATCTTCGAAGCGCCGACGGTCGAGAGGTTGGCCGCGCGCGCCGAATCGCACGCCGATACCGGTCGGGTAGCGCTGACCGCGCAGCCACGGCCGCGGCGAATTCCCCTGTCGTACGCACAGCAGCGGATGTGGTTCCTGAACCGGCTCGAGCCCGGCTCGGCCGCCTACAGCATTCCGATGGTGCTGCGGCTGTCCGGACAGCTGGATCTCGACGCGTTGCGCGCGGCGATCGAGGATGTCCTGGATCGGCACGAAGTACTGCGGACCGTATACCCGTATGCCGACGGCGAGCCGTCGCAGGTGGTCCTTTCCGCCGCTGACGCGTATCCGCCGCTGACCGTGACCTCGGTCGCGGAACCCGAACTGGCCGAGTCGTTGTCGGCGTTCGTCTCGACGGTGTTCGATGTGACGGTCGAGGCGCCGGTGCGGGTGCGGTTGTTCGAGCTCGGGCGGGACGAGTGGGTCTTGGCCGTGGTGGTGCATCACATCGCCTGCGACGGGTCCTCGCTCGGCCCGCTGGCACGGGACATGATGACGGCGTACACAGCTCACCTGCTCGGGGAGTCGCCGAGCCGGCCGCCGTTGCCGGTGCAGTACGCCGACTACGCGATCTGGCAGCGGACGGTATTGGGGTCCGAAGACGATCCCCAGTCGCTGCTCCGTGCCCAGATCGACTACTGGACCCTCGAGTTGGCCGAGCTCCCGGTATTGCTGGGGCTGCCGACCGACCGACCGCGTCCGCCCGTGCAGACCCATGCGGGCGCGAGCGTGCCGATCAGTGTCGGTGCCGATCTGCACGCGGGATTGCAGCAGGTCGCGCGAGAACACAACACGACGCTGTTCATGGTCTTCCATGCCGCGCTGGCGGCCACGCTGGCCCGGCTGGCCGATACGGACGATATCGCGATCGGCACTCCGTTCGCCGGACGCGGCGAGCCCGAACTCGACGATCTGGTCGGGATGTTCGTCAACACCCTGGTGCTGCGGACCCGGTTGACGCCGGGGATGACGTTCACCCAGCTACTCGAACACCAGCGGGGGACCGATCTGGCCGCGTTCGGACACGCCGATGTTCCGTTCGAGCGGCTGGTGCAAGAGCTGAACCCGGTGCGGTCGCACGCCCACCATCCACTGTTCCAGGTGATGCTGGCATTCCAGAACGTCGGCGGGGCCCAGTTCGAACTTCCGGGGCTCTCGGCGTCCGCCGTGACGGCCGACACCGACATCGCGCTGTTCGATCTGCTGATCACGATGTCGGATTCCTATGACTCCGCCGGTGACCCGGCCGGCATCAGCGGTGGGGTGATCTACGCGAGCGACCTCTTCGACGCCACGACAGCGACAGCGATCGTCGATCGCCTGCTGCGATTGCTCGGCGAACTGGTGACCGATGCGACACAGCCGGTGCGCGAAGTGGATCTGCTCGGCGACGATGAGCGCGAAACCATCCTTACGCAGTGGAATTCGACCGATTACAGCCTCCAGCCGGAGGAGACGCTCCCCTCCCTCTTCGCTCACTCCGTGCTGGCGCGAGCGGATCGGCCCGCGGTGACAGCCGGAGAGCAGACATTGACCTATGCGGAATTCGCGTCCCGCGTCAATCGGTTGGCGCGGTGGTTGATCTCCCGCGGAGTGGGGCCGGAGTCGTTGGTGGCGCTGCGGATGCGGCGTTCACTGGACCAGGTCGTCACCATCTACGCGGTGCACGCCGCCGGGGGCGGATACCTGCCGGTCGATCCGGACCTGCCGGCAGACCGCATCGACTACATGCTGTCCATCGCCGCACCGGCGCTGGAGCTGTCGTCCCTCGATGGGCTGGAGCTGTCGGGATTCGACGACGGGCCGGTCACCGACGCCGATCGGCTCGCGCCGCTGCGATCGCACAATGTCGCGTACGTGATCTTCACCTCGGGGTCGACCGGGCGACCGAAAGGCGTCGCGGTATCGCACTGTTCAGTGGTCAACCAGGTGCGGTGGGTCAACGAGACCTACGCGCTGACGCCGAAAGACGTCGCGCTGCTGAAGTCCCCGGCTACGTTCGACATGTCGGTGTGGGAGTTGTTCGCGCCGCTGGCGGTGGGCGCGCGGCTGGTGATCGCGCGAGCCTACGGGCATACCGACCCGGCCTATCTCGCCGAAACCATTGCCGCCCAGCGGGTCACGGTCACCGCGCTGGTGCCGTCGATGGTGGCGGTACTGGCGGACATGGCGCCTGCGCAGTCGCTCGAGTCGGTGCGGACGCTGCTGGTGGGCGGCGAGGCATTCGACCCCGAGACGGTGGCCGCGGCACGGCGAATGGTGCCCGGGGTCGAGTTGCACAATCTGTACGGGCCGACCGAATGCACCGTGTGCTCGACCGCGCATCGGGTGAGCGAAGCCGAGAGCGCGACCATGCCGATCGGCTCACCGGTATGGAACACGCGGGCATACGTCCTCGACAACCGGTTACATCCGGTACCGCCCGGCGTCGCCGGGGAGCTGTACCTGGCGGGCACCCAGCTCGCGCGCGGCTACCAGTCACGCCCGGGCCTCACCGCGGAACGGTTCGTGCCCGATCCGTACGGTGACGGCAGGCGCCTGTACCGCACCGGCGACTTGGTGCGCTGGCGCCGGACCGGCGAATTGGATTACCTGGGCCGCACCGATTTCCAGGTGAAGCTGCGCGGCCTGCGCATCGAACTCGGTGAAATCGAGGCAGTACTCTCCGAGCACCCCAGCGTCGCGCGGGCGATCGCGGTGGTGCGCCCCATCGGTACGATGGAGCACCTGGTCGGCTACCTCGTGCCTGTCGCGGGCGCGACGGTCGATACCGCGGCGGTGGCCGCGCACGCGGCGACGAAACTGCCCGACTACATGGTGCCCGCCACGATGATGGTGCTCGACTCGGTGGCCTTCCACTCGTCGGGCAAGCTGGACCGTCTGCGGCTACCGGAGCCGGTGCTCTCGGTAGCGGAGTTCAGGGAGCCCTCGTCGTGGCTGGAAGGCGAGGTCGCACGGGCCTTCGGAACGGTGCTCGGCGTGGATCGGGTGGGCGCCGACGACGACTTCTACGCATTGGGCGGTAACTCGCTGAAGTCGGTGCAAGTGGTGAGCGAGTTGCGCAAGGAACTCGACTACGAGGTGCCGATCAGCTGGATGCTGTCCGATCCCTGCCCGGCCGACCTGGCCAAGCGGATCGAATCCAGAATCCGCTCCGGTTCGACCGTCGACGGGACCGATGCCGGCTTCGACACGCTGTTGCCGATCCGGACCGATGGTGACCGAGCGCCACTGTTCTGTATCCACCCGGCCGTCGGCCTGTCGTGGTGCTACCGCACACTCGACCGCTACCTCTCCGACGGCCGACCGATCTACGGCATCCAGGCGCCACAGATCGGCGGTGAGATCCCCGGTCCCACATCGATCGAAGAAATGGCAGCACGCTACTTCGACGAGATTCGCGCGGTTCAGCCACACGGCCCCTATCACCTCCTCGGCTGGTCACTGGGTGGTGCGATCGCCCATGCCATTGCCGTCGAGATGCGCGCCGCCGGTGAACAGGTCGCGCTGCTGGCACTGTTGGACGCCGAAGTCGGCGGTGTCGACGAATCGACGCTGCGCGCCGTGACGGCCGGCGAGCTGATCAGCAATCTCGGCCCGGTCATGGGCGTCGATTTCATCGACCCCGATGCGACAGCCGAGGAGGCTGCCGACCTGATCGAACGACATCTGGGAAGCAGCCTCGGCATCGACGCCGCACGGATCCAGCGCCTGACCGATGCCTACAACCTGGCGGTCCGGGCAGCCGGTGCGTGGCGTCCGGCGGTCTTGGACAGCGACATGCTCTATTTCACCGCGACACGCGACCGGCGATCCGACGTCGCGGGTCACGAGGGATGGGCGCGGGTGGTCCGCGGGCAGGTGTCGAGCTTCGACATCGACGCAGCCCACCTCGAGATGACCCAACCAGGTGCGATCGCCGAGATCGCCCGGATTCTCAACGCGCGACTGGATCAATGACCGTGTGAGGTCCGCCTACACGCTCCGGTTGCGAGACCGACCTGGTCGCCTGCTATCTTGAACGTTGTTCAATTGTGTAGCGAAGGATGTCCGCCGTGCCCGAAGTCGAGAAATCCCCGAAGTGGGCAGCCACCTTCACCGCACGGGACATGGCGCAGATCGCGGTGTTCGCCGCCCTGATCGCCGCGCTCGGCCTGCCCGGCGCGATCACCGTCGGGTTCAGCGGGGTACCGATCACGCTGCAGACGCTCGGAGTGATCCTCACCGGCGCGATCCTGGGTGCGCGTAAGGGCACGGCCGCGGTGGCGGTGTTCATCGCACTGACCATGATCGGGCTGCCGCTGCTGTCCGGCGGCCGCACCGGACTCACCGCACTGGCCTCGCCCACGGCGGGTTACCTGATCGGCTGGATTCCGGCGACGCTGGTCATCGGTCTGTTGACCGCGATGATCCTGCCGAAGTATCCGATCGTGTTCGGTCTGCTGATCAACGCACTCGGCGGCATCGTGATCATCTACCTGTTCGGCACCGCGGGACTGCTGGTGCGCACCGATCTCAGCCCGTGGGCGGCGGTGTCGACCAACTTCGCGTTCATCCCGGGTGACCTCGCCAAGGTCGTGATCGCCACGGTCGTCGCCAAGGGCGTGCATCGCGCGTATCCCGGGCTGATCCGTGGCTGATCGCCGCGCGTCGTGAGCGAGATCGTCGTCGACGCGGTGGGGCATCGTTTCGGTGACCGGACCGTGCTGCGTGAGATAAATCTGCGGATCACCGAACGCCGGGTCGGCTTCATCGGCGCCAACGGCTCGGGCAAATCGACGCTGGCCCGCATGCTCAACGGACTGCTGAAGCCGACCGCAGGCACCGTCACCGTCGACGGGCTCGACGTCGCCCGTAAGGGCGCGCAGGTGCGGCGCAAGGTCGGCTTCGTGTTCACCGACCCCGATACCCAGATCGTGATGCCGACAGTTGCCGAGGACCTCGCGTTCTCGCTGCGCCGCAGCGGCCTGACCAAGACCGATATCGCCGCCCGGGTACAGCGGATGCTCGACCGATTCGGCCTCGCCGAGCACACCGACCACCCGGCGCACCTGCTCTCCGGTGGACAGAAACAGCTGCTGGCCATCGGTTCCGCACTGATTCGCGAGCCCGAGGTGATCGTGGCCGACGAACCGACCACGCTGCTCGATCTACGCAATGCCCGGCGGGTCTCGCAGGCGCTGAACTCCCTCGACCAGCAGGTGATCGTGGTGACCCACCAGCTCGGACTGCTCGACGGGTTCGATCGAGTCGTGGTGCTGGACAACGGTTGCGTCGTTTTCGACGGCGCACCGCCGGCGGCGATCGACGCGTATCGGCACCTGATCGAATGATCGGCCTGTACTGCCCCGGCGACTCGCCGCTGCACCGGATGCCGGCGGGGGTGAAGCTGGCGCTGTTGCTGGTCTCGATCCTCGCGATGACGGTGTTCGTCCGCGGTCCACTCACTGTGCTGGTCGCCGCGGCGGTGGTGGCCTGTCTGTTCGCGCTCGCCCGCGTCTCCTGGCGGGTGGCCTTCGCCCAGGTGCGCCCGGTGCTGTGGATGACCGCGATCATCGGGGTGTTCCAGCTGCTCACCACCTCGCCGGCGCGGGCCGTGGTGGTGTGCGGGGTGTTGCTCGTGTCGGTGGCCCTCGCTGCGCTGGTCACGGTGACCACACGGGTGAGCGCCATGCTCGATGCGCTCACCCGCGCGCTCGGCCCGCTGCGCCGCGTCGGAGTGAATCCGGAGCGGGTGAGCCTGCTTCTGGCACTGGCCATCCGGTGTGTTCCGTTGCTGGCGCAGATCGTCCACGATGTCGGCGAGGCTCGGCGAGCCCGCGGGGTGTCGTGGTCGGCGACCGCGCTGGTCACGCCCGTGCTGGTACGGGCATTGCGCACCGCCGACGCGATGGGAGAAGCCCTCGCCGCACGCGGTGTCGACGACGACTGAGATCGGCGTGGACCGCGCGATGCGAACAGGAGGCCAGCCGCCTTCCGCGTAGCGCGCGTACGCGCACCTTGCTATTCCTAGACGACCGGTCGTATAGTTCTGCGCATGGCACGACCACGGCGCAGCGACGACACGAGAGCGCTTCTCATCGAGGAGGGCGCGGCCGATCTGCTGTCCAACGGCTATCACGGCACCGGCATCAAGCAGGTGCTCGACAAGGTCGGGGTGCCGAAAGGCTCGTTCTACAACTACTTCGACAGCAAAGAGACGTTCGCTCGAGCGGTGATCGAGCATCATTCACTGTGCATCCAGCGCAACCTCGCCGACGCCTTCGGCGCCACCGCCGATCCCCTCGGTGGCGTGCGCGTCTTCTTCGCGCGGCAGACCGCCGAATTCGTGCGCACCGACTTCACCGGCGGCTGCCTGCTCGCGAACCTCGCGGCCGAGCTCGAAGGTAGTGACGTGCTGCGGGAAGAACTGTCGAGTGCCTGGGTGGCCTGGCGTGACAGTGTCGCGGCCGCGTTGCGCGCCGCGCAGGCCGACGGCTCGGTGCGCGGCGATATCGACGCGGTCGACCTCGCCGACCTGCTCCTCGAATCGTGGGAGGGCGCCGTGATCCGGATGAAGCTGCAGCGCACCGTCGAGCCGCTGCACAAGTGCCTGAACCGTCTGCTGGACGACTACTTCCGGCCCTGATCAGGGTCGGGCGGACCGGCTGGTTGCTGCGTGTCTATTCCAAGACGACCGGTCGTATCAAATGAAAGGGAAGACACCATGTCCACCATCAAAACGGCCATCGTGACCGGATCCTCCAGTGGGATCGGGCGCGACATCGCTCGTGCCTTCGTTCAGCGCGGCGACAATGTCGTGCTCAACGGGCGTGATGCCGCGAAGCTCGCGGCGGTGGCCCAGGAGTTGGGCGCGCCCGAGCGCACGGCGGTCGTCGTCGGCGATATCGGCTCGCCCGCAACGGGTTCGGCGCTGGTCGCGGCCGCGGTCGAGCGATTCGGTGGGGTGGATGTGCTGGTCAACAACGCGGGCACGTTCGCGGCGAAGCCGTTCACCGAGGTCACCGCCGACGAGTTGACCGGCTACCTCGACGGCAACTTGAAAGGCACCTACTTCACCACGCAGGCCGTGGTCCGGCGGCTTCGTGAGCAGGGTGCGGGCGGCAGCATCGTCAATATCGGCACCGTGCTCGTCACGCACGCGATCGCCGATATCCCCGCCTCCGCGCCGTTGGCCAGCAAGGGCGCGATCCACGCCTTGACCACAAGTTTGGCGGCCGAACTGGCAGTCGACCGTATTCGCGTCAACGCCGTCGCCCCCGGCTTCGTGCGCACGCCGCTGCTGGCGAGCGGTAACGAGGCTGTCTTCGGCGGGTTCGCCCTCCTCGACCGTCTCGGCGACGTCACCGAAACCACCGCGGCCGTGCTGTACCTCGCCGACGCCGAGTTCGTCACCGGCCACATCCTGCCCGTCGACGGCGGCTTCATTTCCGGCCGAGCGGCCTGAGTCAGCGAAAAGACCTACTACACAACGGATTCGGGTGCGCAGCGCGCCGAACGCCGGTCATCCTGTGAGAGCTGCACCCATCGAAAGGACACGCTCATGCCGTACGTGAACATCAAGGTCACCGACGAAAATGTCACCACGGAACAGAAGTCGCAGCTCATCAAGGGCGTCACCGATCTGCTCTTCGAGGTACTCGGCAAGGCCCCCGACAGCACCTACGTCGTGATCGATGAAGTGCCGCTGACGGATTGGGGCGTCGGTGGCGTGAACGTCGCCGAGTATCGCGCCCGTCGAGCCGCCACGGAGTGAGTCATCGGTACCGGGCCGGGCATGCCCCGGCTCGGTACCGTCTCCGGGCGAGAGCGCGGGGCCGACTCACAGTGGACCGTCGAACTCGATCGAGGCATCCAGGGCGAACCAGCCCATGGACGTCAGTGTCGCACCGCGCTTGAAGTAGCTGGGTCCCAGCCACAGACCCGGCTCGATCTCGCGCAACTCGTCGTAGATCCGGTGGGCGGGACCGGGCTTTCCGGCCCGGAGATCGTCGTAGTCCAATCGCACGGCCGCACGTCCGTCGACCGAGGATGCGCCGACCGTTGCCACGAAGTTGAGCGCCCGCATGCCGCCGAGCAGGCGGAAGATGTTGTGCCCGAATGCCATCCCGCCGTCCACGTGACGAAAGGACTTGCCCACCCAGAAGTAGGTGGGACGGTCCATCAGCGGTCCGAGCAACCGGGAGCCGGTCGCGGGAAAAGATCGCATCACCAGATCGCCGGTCAGCCGGCCGAAATCTGATGCTGTCGTCTCCGGCGCCGCGGTGAACAGCTCCGTGAACGCGGCGATACCCGCCGTGGACAGGGCATCGAGGCGCGGGCGTCGGTCAGATGGCCGGTGGACCGGCATCAGACCGTTCGCGGACAACGGTGTCGGCTTCATGGGCGGACTCGATTCTGTCGAAACTCGGTCCTCGCATGGTGCCAAGCCGCGGCGCGCCCCGGTGCGGTTTCGCCGGACCCAGGACAGCGGGCCGGGACGCATCACACGTCCCGGCCCGTTGTCGGTGCGGATTCCCTACCGGTCGCGCAGGGCGTACGGCTCGACCGCGCCGCGCTCCAGAGCCCGCGCGTCGATGGTCTCGGCGCGGTAGGGGAGCAGGGCGAGACGGTCGCGCATACCGCGGACCGGGTCGTCGATCTTCTCGTTCAGGCCGAACAGGAAGGTCCATTCGTGCTCGTCGCTGCCGTAGGGAACCACGGTGGCGAACTGCTCGTGGAAACGACCCCACGAACGCTTCAGCGTCTCGTTGCGCCACATGGTCGCGCAGCCGGCCTGCGCCGACAGCACGCCGCCGGGGGCGAGCAGCGCCTTACATCGGGACAGGAACTCCGACTCGTAGAGGCGGTTGTGCTGGGCGTCCTCGACACGCTCGTCGGGCAGATCGATGACGATCACGTCGTAGCGGGTGCCCGCCGCCTGCGCGTTCGCCAGGAAGTCCCAGCCGTCGGCGTAGTGCACATGGACCGGGCCCTCGTGCCGCACTGCGGCGGCGAGCTCGTCGGTGGTGTAGCCGTAGGGCAGGTGCTCGGCACACAGCTCCACTTCGCGCTGATCGATGTCGACATGGTCGACCAGGGTCGCCCCGGCCGCCACCGACATCTGCGAGGCCACACCCTCACCGGAACCGATGATCAGCACCCGGTCGAGCTTCTCCGCCAGCACGAACGCCGGGACCATCATGGCCTCGTGGTAGGTGACCTGGGAGAACTCGGTGGACTGGCGATCATCGTCGGAGAACAGGGAGATCCCCTGATCGGTCCGCGCGATCACCATGTGCTGGAACGGGGTGTTCGTATCCACGATCACCTCGTGCAGATCCCAGATCCGGGTCAGGCCGTCGCCCACCGGTTCGTAGATCTTCTCGGCGCCGTGGCCACGCTGGACCGTCTGCATCCGAACTGTGGTGGGGGACAACTTGTCTCGGAGCAACTCGACGGCTTTCGTCGCGCCCGCACCGATGCTGCCGCAGGTGAAGACGTCGACGAAGATGTCGCCGGACTCCGGATAAGTGTGAATCGAGGCGTGAGACTCCGACAACAGCGCGAGGACGGTCACCCCCTGCGGATCGAACTTTTTGTGAACGACTTCGCAGATGGTGACGCCCGCCGCGATCAGAGACTCACGCAACGCCGATTCGAGTCGTTCGAGATCGTCACACAGGGCTGTGTCGACGCCACCGAACTCGGCCAGCACGTGCCAACCGGTGAATTCCGCCGTCATGGGCAAACTCACTCTCGCTCAGCGCCCGAGACATGAACGGTCAAGGGCGGAAAACCATTGAAGGACACCGACGAATAACTCGCGGTATAGGCGCCGGTGTGCAGGATCTGAATCCGGTCACCGGCTCGCAACGTGGTCGGCAGAAGGACCTTCGTGCGTTGATACAGTACATCGTCGCCGTCGCAGGTCGGACCCGCGACCACCGCCTCCGACACCGGATCGCCGTCGCGATCGGTGACGAAACGGTAAGCGATGTACTCGTTCTCGGTCTCGGCCATACCGTTGTATCGGCCGATGTCGAGATACACCCAGCGCCGGCCATCCGGCGCGAATCGCACGCCGACGACCTCGGCGTGCACAGTGCCCGCGTTACCCACCAGCGCACGGCCGGGTTCCACGATCAGGCCGATGGCCGCGGGCAGGAACTCGGCGGCGGCACCGGAGATAGCGGCCGCGATCGCGTCGAGTTCGGGGGCGGCGTCGACGTAGGAGATCGGCAGACCGCCGCCCACATTGACCGCCGTGACGTGAATGTCCTTGTCCGCCAACGCCGTGACGATCGCACCCGCCTGCTCGATGCCGATCCGCCATGCGGCGGGGTCGAGCTGCTGGGAGCCGACGTGGAAATAGGGGCCGCCGACCCGTAGGCCCAGATCCCGGGCGCGCACCAGCAGCCGCAGGGCTTCGGCGGGCGCGCACCCGAACTTGGTGCCGAACGGGGTCCGTGATTCGGGGGCCGAGGACAGGAACCGGCACTCGACCTCGGAGCCGGGCGCGTGCTCGGCGATGCGGTCGAGGTCGTCCTCGGTGTCGAAGGCGTAGCGGCGCACCCCGAGGGCGAAGGCGCGCGCGATATGGGCGCTCTTCTTGATCGGGTTGCCGTAGCAGAGCCGCTCGGGCGCGACACCGAGGTCGAGGCACTGGTCGATCTCGCCGATGCTGGCGACGTCGAATTCGGCGCCCTCGTCGTCGAGCAGGGTGATCAGTTCCGCCACCGGCGCCGCCTTGACCGCGTACCGGATCCGGGTGCCGACAGCGACGGCGGCGTCGAGGGTTCGGTAGTTGGCACGTACCCGCTCGGGGTCGATGACAAGGTACGGGGATTCGGGCACAGGTGAACTTTCGGTCGGCAGCCGGGAGAGACTATCAGCGGCGCCTACCCAACAACGAATCCGTCAAACATTCGTCATATTCGTCATAGGCAACTGGTATTACTCATCCCGCCGTGACTGTGACCTCGTCGAACACCACCTCGCCCGCGGCATCGGATTCCTCGAGATCCACGATCGCCGTGACCGCCCAGCCGTGATCACCCGCGGGGTCGTCGATCACCTGGCGGACATGCCAGAAACCGGGCCGCTGCTCGATCCCGAACAGTTGTGGGCCGCGCGCGTCGGGGCCGGTGCCGATCGTGGCGTACTCGTCGAAATAGGGGGCGAAGTCCTCGGCCCACTCGGGGCCGGTGCCGAGTTGGTCGAGTTCGTACCAGCGGTGTCGCGACGCCAGCTCCACCCGGCGGAACATGGCGTTGCGCACCATGATCCGGAAGGCGCGTTCGTTGGCGGTGATCGGGCGCACCGTTTCGGCACCGAACGCTATCTGCTGGGCGTCGTTCTCGGCGCCGGGGTTGGTGAGCTGTTCCCACTCGTCGAGCAGGCTCGAGTCGACCTGGCGGATGAGTTCGCCGAGCCATTCGGTGAGGTCGTCGAGATCCTCGGTGCGGGCGGCGTCGGGCACGGTGCGGCGCAAGGCGCGGTAGGCGTCGGCGAGGTAGCGCAGCACCACGCCTTCGGAGCGGGTCAGTTCGTAGTGCGAGATCAGTTCGGCGAAGGTCATCGCGCGTTCGATCATGTCGCGCACCACCGACTTCGGTGACGGCGCGAATTCCGACACCCAGGGGTGGCCGGCTCGGTAGGTCTCGAACATCGGATCGATCAGCTCGGCCAGGGGCTTGGGCCAGGTGACTTCCTCGAGCAGCTCCATGCGCTCCTCGTATTCGATCCCGTCGGCCTTCATCTCGTTGACGGCGACACCACGAGCCTTGTGCTGCTGAGCCATCAGCAGCTGGCGCGGGTCCTCGAGGGTCGCCTCGATCAGCGAGACGACGTCGAGTGTGTAGGTGGGACTGTCGCGATCGAGCAGGTCGAACGCGGCCAGCGCGAACGGTGACAGTGGTTGGTCCAGCGCGAAATCGCGTTGCAGGTCGACGGTGAGCCGCGCCATCCTGCCCTTCGCGTCGGGCTCGGACAGTTGTTGCACCACACCGGCATCGCGCAGTGACCGGTACAGGCGCAGGGCTCGCAGGATGTGCTTGCGTTGCGCGGGACGCGGCTCGTGGTTGTCCTCGAGCAGGTGACGCATCGCGTAGAAGCAGTTGCCCGGGCGGGCGATCACATTGAGCAACATCGAGTTGGTCACCGCGAAGCGCGACACCATCGGCTCGGGCGGGGCGGCGATCAGCCGGTCGAAGGTCTCCTCGCTCCACGAGACGAAACCCTCCGGCGGCTTGCGCCGCACCACTTTTCGCTGCTTCTTCGGGTCGTCGCCCGCCTTGGCGATGAGGCGGGTGTTCTCGACCTCGTGCTCGGGAGCCTGCACCACCACGGTGCCCATCGTGTCGTAGCCCGCGCGACCCGCGCGCCCGGCGATCTGATGGAACTCACGCGCTTTGAGCCTGCGGGTGCGCACACCGTCGTACTTGGTGAGACCGGTGAGCAGCACGGTACGGATCGGGACGTTGATGCCGACGCCGAGGGTATCGGTGCCGCACACCACTTTCAGCAGCCCGTCCTGAGCGAGCTTCTCCACGAGGCGGCGATATTTGGGCAGCATCCCCGCGTGGTGTACACCGATGCCGTGACGGATCAGCCGCGACAGCGTCTTGCCGAAGCCCGAGGCGAACCGGAACTCGCCGATGGCGGCGGCGATCGCGTCCTTCTCTGCACGGGAGGCGAAGTTCACGCTCGTCAGCGCCTGCGCGCGTTCGAGTGCGGCGGCCTGGGTGAAGTGCACGACGTAGACCGGCGCCTGGTGGGTGGTCACCAGCTCTTCGAGAGTCTCGGTGATCGGGGTGCGCACATACGAGAACGTCAGCGGGACAGGACGTTCGGTGCCCGCGACCACCGTGGTGGAGCGGCCGGTGCGCGCCTCGAGATCGGCGGCGAAGAAGTCCACTTCGCCCAATGTCGCCGACATCAGCAGGAATTGGGCGCGGGGGAGTTCGATGATCGGCACCTGCCACGCCCAGCCGCGGTCCGGGTCGGCGTAGAAATGGAACTCGTCCATCACGATCTGCCCGACCTCGGCTGCCGCGCCCTCGCGTAACGCCAGGTTCGCCAGGATCTCGGCCGTGGCGCAGATGATCGGGGCGTCGGCGTTGACCGCCGCGTCACCGGTCACCATGCCGACGTTCTCCGCGCCGAACACCTCACACAGCGCGAAGAACTTCTCGCTGACCAGCGCCTTGATCGGTGCGGTGTAGTAGCTGCGCTGCCCGTTGGCCATGGCGAACAGGTGCGCGCCGACCGCTACCAGAGACTTTCCGGAGCCGGTCGGCGTCGCCAGGATGACATTGGACCCCGACGCCAACTCCATCAGCGCCTCGTCCTGCGCTGGATACAGGGTTGTGCCCTGCTCGGCAGCCCACGCCGCGAACGACTCGTAGAGCGCGTCGGCGTCGGTCCCGGGAATTTCCAGTAGGTCGGTCAGATCCACTCCGACCACCCTAGTGGGTGTGGGGGTCAGTCTTTACCTTCGCCGGAGGTGTCGTCGTAACCACCTTGCTCGGCCAGGAAGCGCTCGAACTCCGCCCCTAGTTCCTCGCCACTGGGCAGTTCACCGTCGGCGGCCAGCAGGCTGGACTGGCGTTCCTGGGCGGTGACGAAGCTGTCGTACTGGCGTTCCAGCGCTGTGACGACCGTCTCCACCTCCTCGTTGCCCGCGATGTGCTCGGCGACCTGCTCGCGCACGCGCGCGGCCGCCTCACCCAGCGCGGAGAGCGGCAGATCCAGGCCCGCGTTGTCGGCGAAGTTCTCCAGCAGCGTCTGCGCGGCCTCGGGGTAATCGGTCTGGGCCAGGTAGTGCGGCACGTGCACCGAGAATCCGAGCGATTCGTGGCCGTGCTGCGCCATCCGGTACTCGAGCAGCGACGACGCGCTGCCCGGCACCTGCAACTCGCCCGGCCAGCGCTGGTGCTCGCCGATCAGCGAACGATCCGAGGAATGCGCGGTGACACCGAGCGGACGGGTGTGCGGGATCGCCATCGGAATCGCCGACAGGCCGATCGTGCGGCGCACACCGAGCTGTTCGGCCAGCAGCCGCACCGCAGTGGTGAACTTCTCCCAGCGCAAGTCCGGTTCCAGGCCCGAGAGCAGCAGGAACGGGGTGCCCGCGGTGTCGCGCAACGCCCACAGGTTCAGTTCCGGTTCCGCGTAGTCGGCGAAATGATCGGTCTTGAACGTCATCAGCGGGCGGCGCGACCGGTAATCGAGCAACTCGTCGACATCGAACGACGCGACCAGCTCCGATTCGAGGCTCTCGCGCAGATGGGTCGTCGCCAGACGCACGGCGTGCCCGGCGTCGGTGAAACCTTCCAGACCGTGCACCAGCACGGGGCCCGCACCGTCGTCCGAGGACAACTGCGGCGCCGGAAACTCCAGTTCGTACATATGCGACTGGTCATCCATCGCGTTTCTCCTTCCTGCGCGGTCCACCATCGCTCGCGGGGTGGGGAAGCGGATCTCCATTGTCCCCCACGCGAGCAGTGCCATCACACACGGCCGGGGACGGCTCGTCCTGTTAGGCAACAGCATGGACACCTCGCGCATTCCCGCCCGGTGCGGGGGACCGGGGTGTGCCGCGCCGCCGCCCGGCGTGGCGCGACCGGGCCGATCGAGGCGGTGGGGCACAGTGGACGGTGTGAACGTGGCGCAGGTGACACCGATCCGCGCGGGTGATCCGGGCCTGCGCCGCTGGTGGCTGGGGTTGGTGGCCGTGTCCTTCGCGCTCACCGGGTGTGCGCAGAGCGTCAGCGGGACACCGGTCGCCGAGAGCGCGGTATCGGTGCGGCAGATCGATGGTTCGCTGGCCGAGCTGCTGCCCGCGCCGTCGCAGTTTCCGGCCCGGTATCCGGCGGTCGTGCTGCCCGCGCAGGCGGCGACGGCGGCCGCGGCCGATCTCGACGGAGTGGGGGCGGGCGCGACCGTCAGCCCGGCGAAATGCACACCGGTCGAGGCAGAGCCCGGCGGGGAGCCCGCGGCGGTGGCGGTCGGGACCGATGACGCGAGCCGGGCCACCCTGACCGTCGAGTTGTCGCGGAGCGCCGAACCGGTGTCGTCGCTGCGCGATCGACTCGGTGAGTGCGGGCTGATCCAGGTTCGGCGGGCGGGTGCGGGGTCCACCGTCACGACCGCGCTCGACCGGACCGCGCCGACCGGTACCGACGACGCGATAGCGTTGCGGCGCACCGTGGTTCCCGAAGTCGGCGGTGCGGGGCTGACGCAGACGATGCAGACCTCGATCGGGCAGATCGGCGACGTGCGCATCACGGTGACGTCGATGACCTTCGGTGCGGGACAACCGGATACGGCCGCAGTGGACGAGATGTTCGCCACCACCGCCGCCGCCGTACGCGGTAGCTGAAGCGCCTACCACCAGGCGGTGACAGGTTCGCCCGCCGCGCATGGCCGGGAGCGGGATCGGTCCACAGCTTCGGCACTACACACAGGGCGGATGAAAGCCCAGGTCGGTGCACCCGGTGTGGGGGAGCCGGCGGGCACCGTGGAGCCATGACGCCTTCGACGAACCCCACCCGCCGGGTCAAGCGCTCCGGACCGTTTCCCCGCGCACTCGGCTGCGCCGAATCCACTCCCCGCTATCCCGGCGGGCTGCCGCGCCCACCGCTGCGGGTCGACGAACCCGGTGAGCTGATCGCCGCCCTGCCCGCGATGCTCGGCTTCGTCCCCGAACGGTCCCTCGTCGTCGCCGTGCTGCACGAGGTGGCGGGCGGTGCGGCCGAGGCGATCGAGGCGGTGGTGCGCTTCGACCTCGACGTGGCCACCGACATCCGGCTGCTCGACCAGTTCACCGCCTGCCTGGCATCGATCTGCCTGCGCGAAGAGGCGACCGGGGTGCTCGCCGTCTTCGTCGAGGACCGTGCCGAGTTCGAGAGCGAGGAGGTCCTGCGCGCGGCCGAATTGATCGACGTACTGGCCGAGGACGGGATCGCGGTCCGCGGCGCCTGGTCGGTTCCCGCGATCGCGGCGGGCGAACGCTACCGCAGTGTGTTCGGCCTGGTCGGGACCGGCCTGGTCGCCGATCCGTCGTCCTCGATCGTGGCCGTGTCACATGTGCTGGAAGGCAAGCAGATTCGTGGCTCGCGTCAGGAGATGACGGCGCTGATGGTTCCCGACGAGCTGCTGAGCGCGCGCGTGCGCGCTCAGCTCGGGCCCGCGGACGCGCGCTACCGGGGTGGGCTGGCGGCGGCGACGCGCGCCGGTAACGCCCTGGCCTACCAGCGGCGGGCACTGGAATGGGTGCTGTGGCAGATCGCCGACACCGCGTCCGGCGCACCGCGTGCCGCACGCGAACTCGCGCGACTGGCCGCGACCCTGCGCGACCGGCCGATCCGCGACGCCGTGTACGGCCTCGCGGTCGGCGATCACGCCGAGGCCGCCGAGCGGCTGTGGGCGCAGTTGGCCAGGGCGACACCCGGTACCGACCGCGCCGAAGCAGCGTCGCTGCTCGGCTTCAGTGCCTACCTGCGCGGCGACGGACCGTTCGCCGGCGTCGCGATCGGCGCCGCCGTCGAGGCCGACGCCGAGCACGCGATGGCGGTGCTGCTGGAGACCTCGCTACAGACCGGACTGCGGCCCGAACGGCTGCGCAGACTCGCGCTGTGTGGTCACCAGATCGCCGCCGATCTCGGGGTCGACATCGGCCCGATCACCCGGTGAGGCAGGCAGGTCAGCGAGCGCTGTGGGCCTTCGTGCCGAGGGAGCGCAGGAAATCCCAGGCGTCGGAGACGATCTCGTCGAGGTCGTTGTGCTCGGGTCGCCAGCCCAGTTCGGCGACCGCGCGGTCACTGGAGGCGATCAATACGGCCGGGTCACCCGCGCGGCGCGGCGCGTCGATCGTCTCGATCGGCAGACCGGTGACCCGCTCGCACGCCGAGATCACTTCGCGCACCGAGAAACCCGTGCCCGAACCCAGGTTGCAGATCCGGTGCGTGCCCGGCTGCGACGACGACAGCGCGAGCAGATGCGCCTGCGCCAGGTCGCGGATGTGGATGTAGTCACGCACGCACGTACCGTCCGGCGTCGGCCAGTCGGTGCCGTACACCGAAATGGCCTTGCGATGACCCAGCGCCACCTGCAATACGAGGGGGATCAGATGCGTTTCCACCACCCGGTTCTCGCCGAGCCCGGCATAGGCGCCCGCCACGTTGAAATAGCGCAGGCTGGTCGCGGCCAGATCGTGCGCCACCGCGTAGGAGGTGATGGCGTGATCGATGGCCAGCTTGCTGGCGCCGTAGGGATTGGTGGGGCGCGTGGGCGAGGCCTCGGTGATCGGGACCTGCTCGGGCTCGCCGTACACCGCGGCGGTGGAGGAGAACACCAGGCGGGGGGTTCCGGTCTCACGGATCGCTTCGAGCAGCGTCAGCGTTTTCACGACGTTGCCGTGCCAGTACTTCTCCGGCTGCTCCACCGACTCGCCGACCAGCGACTGCGCCGCGAAATGCAGAACACCGTCGAAGGATTCGGCACGCAGCAGATCGGGGGCGGCGACAGCGATATCACCGTCGACGAACCGGGCACCGGCCGGCACACCGTCGGCGTTACCGGTCGAGAGGTCATCGACCACGACCACCTCGTGGCCCTCTTCGAGCAGCACGGCGGCGCAACCGCCACCCACGTAGCCGGCGCCGCCGGTGACAAGAAGTTTCACGAATCAGACCAGCCTCACCTGGACGGCATGCGCCATCTCTTCGGACAGTTCGAAACCGTTGTGGCCCGGCACCGTGATCAGCACCGCACCCGGCTTGGTCTCCACGGTAACGCGTGCGTCGGGCACCACGCCCGCCTCACGCAACCGCCCGATGACCTCCGGGTCGGTCTGGATGTGCTCGGCCAGCCTGCGCACGACCACCGCGTGCAGCGCGCCGTTGGGCAGATCGGAGAGCCGGATCAGCTTCTCCTCGGCGGCGGACACGTCGCCGAGGCCGAGTTCGTCCAGGCCCGGGATGGGGTTGCCGTAGGGCGAGGTGGTCGGGTGGTTGAGCACCTCGATCAGGCGCCGCTCCACCTCCTCGCTCATCACGTGTTCCCAGCGACACGCCTCGGCGTGGACGTTCTCCCAGTCCAGACCGATGATGTCGACCAGCAACCGCTCGGCGAGCCGGTGCTTGCGCATCACCGAGACGGCCATGGAACGGCCCTTGTCGGTGAGCTCGAGATGGCGGTCGCCCGCGACGAGCAACAGGCCGTCGCGCTCCATCCGCGCGACCGTCTGGCTCACCGTCGGACCACTCTGCTCGAGGCGTTCGGCGATGCGTGCCCGCAACGGCACCACGCCCTCTTCCTCGAGGTCGTAGATGGTACGGAGATACATCTCCGTGGTGTCGACCAGATCCTTCACCTGATACCCCTTCGTCAGCACGAATTCTACCCACGCGCGAACGCCGGTCCGCCCGTCGGACCAGCGGCCCTATTTCTACTGCATGTCAACGCCGCACGGGGGCTGCTGCTTCCGGCTAGCGTGGCGACCATGGTCACGTCGCCGCGCAGCGAAACCAGTGGGACCGTCGTGTGGACCGAGCGATTCCTCGGCTACACCTGGAGTCCGGAGCATCCGATGAAGCCGGCGCGCCTGCAATACACCATGTCGCTGGCCGAAAGCCTAGGTCTTCTCGATGGTGTCGAGCCGTTGGCACCCGACGCGGCCACCCAGGCCGATCTGATGCGGGTCCACAGCAGCTCCTACATCGAGGCGGTGCGCCGGGCCGGACAGGGCCCGCCGACGCCCGAGGACGTCCTCTACGGGCTCGGAACCGCCGATAATCCGGTGTTCCCGAAGATGCACGAGGCGGCGTCGGTGATCGTCGGCGGCACTCTCGCCGCCGCCAGGGAGATCGCGGCGGGCCGTACCCGGCGGGCTGTGAGCATCGGCGGTGGAATGCACCACGCCATGCCGGATTCGGCGGCGGGGTTCTGCGTCTACAACGATGCCGCGATCGCCATCTCGTGGCTGCTCGACCACGGCTTCGACCGCATCGCCTACCTCGATGTCGACGTCCACCACGGCGACGGTGTGCAACGCGCGTTCTACGCCGATCCGCGGGTGCTCACGGTGTCGATACACCAGCATCCGGCGACGTTGTGGCCCAATACCGGCTGGCCCGAAGAGACCGGGGTCGGGGCGGCCGAAGGTACCTCGATCAATCTGCCACTCCTGCCGGGCACCCGGGACGCGCAGTGGCTGAGGGGATTTCACGCGGTGGTGCCCGGTGCGGTCGCCGCGTTCCGGCCGCAGATCATCATCAGCCAGTGCGGTGTCGACACCCACCGCGAAGATCCGCTGGCCGATCTGGAGCTCACCGTCGACGGTCAGCGCGCGGCCTTCCTCGCGATGCGCGACCTCGCCGACGAATACGCCGAAGGGCGGTGGCTGGCCATCGGCGGTGGCGGATACGGCGTGGTGCGGGTGGTGCCGCGCGCCTGGACCCACCTGCTCGCCGCGGCACTGGACCGGCCGCTCGCCCCCGAAACGCCGGTGCCCGCCGACTGGATCGACCAGGTGCGGGCATCCGCGCCACGTGTGCAACCACCGACGACCATGGGTGACGGAGGCGACACCGCCTATCGGGCCTGGGACGGTCCCGGCGGCACACCCGAGATCGGCGACGCGGGCCAGATCCGCGCGCAGCGCGCGGTCGACACCGCGATCACGGCCACCCGGCGGGCGAGTTTCGGCCTGCTCGGGCTCGATCCGGAGGATCCTCGTGACTGAGCCACTGCTACCCGATACCTCCGACACGCCCGCGAATCCGCCTGCGCCGCCCCAACATTGGTACGGCGATGTGCTCGCCGCCGACGGTGGCGTGGTCCGGGTGCGCCCGATCGTGCCCGCCGATGCCGACGCGCTCGCGGCCTTTCACACCGGCCTGTCCGATCGCACCCGGTATCTGCGCTACTTCGGTCCGTACCCGCAGATCTCGCCGAAGGACATGTACCGCACCACCCACGTCGACTACCGCGATCGGGTCGGTCTCGTCGCGGTGCTCGGCACGGCGATCATCGGCGTGGCCCGCTACGAACTGCTCGCCCGGCCGGGCCCACGCGCGGCCGAGGTGGCGTTCGTGGTCGCCGACGAGCACCAGGGGCGTGGGCTCGGCTCGGTGTTGCTCGAACACCTCGCCGGTGCCGCCGCCGAGAACGAGGTGATCGCCTTCGTCGCCGAGGTGCTGGCCGAGAACGAGGCCATGATCACGGTCTTCCGTGAGGCCGGCTACCAACTGCAGCGCAGTCGTGACGGTTCCGAGGTACACCTCGAATTCGCCATCGACCCCACCGAAGCGCTGCGCACCGTGCGGGATTCGCGGGAGGCGGCCTCGGAAGCACGCAGTGTCGGCAATCTGCTCGCACCCGGTTCGGTCGCGGTGATCGGCGCGTCACCGGAACAGACCCGGGTCGGCGGCGCGGTATTCGCGAATCTGCTGGCAGGCGGTTTCAGCGGACCCGTGTTCCCGGTGAACCTGCACCGGCGCTCGGTCCGTGGCGTGCGCGCCTACGCCGCGGTGAGCGAGATCCCCGACGAGGTGGACCTGGCGGTGGTGGCGGTGCCACCCGCCGCGATCGGGGCGGTCCTCGACGATTGCATGGCCAAGGGAGTCAAGGGCCTTGTCGTGTTGACCGCCGGCTTCGGCGAGACCGGGGCAGCTGGGCTGGCCGCCGAACACGACCTGGTCGCCGCGGCGCGCGGGCATGGGATGCGTGTGGTCGGACCCAGCGCGCTCGGCATCGCCAACACCGATCCCGCGGTCGGTCTCAACGCGACTTTGGCCCCGGTGCTACCCCAGCGCGGGCGAATCGGCTTCTTCTGCCAATCCGGCCCCCTCGGCGCGGCGATCCTCGGCGAGGCCGCGGCCCGCAACCTCGGTCTGTCGACGTTCGTCTCGGCGGGAAACCGGGCCGACGTCTCGGGCAACGACCTGCTCCAGTACTGGGACACCGCCGCCGATACCGAAGTGATCCTGCTGTATCTGGAGAGCTTCGGTAACCCACGCAAGTTCTCCCGGTTGGCACGCCGGGTGGCCCGCGGCAAACCGATCGTCGCGGTGAGCAGCGGCCGCCTCGCGGCCGGCGCCGACATGGACCGCATCGTGGTCCGCGACCTCTTCGGTCAGGCCGGAATCATCCAGGTCGACTCCATCTCCGAACTGTTCGACTGTGCCGCGCTGCTGGCCTGTCAGCCGCTACCGAAGGGCCCCCGGGTCGCGGTCGTCGGCAACAGCGCCGCGCTGAACTGGCTGGCCATCGACGCCGCCCGTAGCGAAGGGCTGCGGGTGCACCGGCCCGTCACCGCGGTCGACCGAGGTCCCGGAGCCCGGCCCACCGAACGCGGTGTGCAGGCCGCGCGGCCGCCGGAGCCGGACCTACGCAGCGCTCGGCCGGGCGAGCGCGCCGAGCGAGGCGCGGATCGTGCCGGGCGGACGGCGTGGGGATTGCGCGGCGCCCGGCGGGGAAGCCGGGGCCCGGCCGATGCCGGGACGACCGACCGGCCCGGGGACAGCACCGGGGCGCCGGACCGAAGCAGGAACAGCGGACCGGCCGACCGGCCCTGGGACAGCGCCGGGGCGCCGGACCGAAGCAGGGGCAGCGGACCGGCCGACCGGCCCGGGGACAACGCCGGGACGCCCGATCGGACGAGAGGTGGCGTAGGGCCGGCCGACCGGACCAGTGGTAGCGCCGGGTCGTCCCAGCGGATCGTGGGCAGTGCGGGGCCTGCTCACCGGACCGCGGACAGCGCCGGGCCGACCAGCCACACCGAGGGCGACCTCGGCCCGGCCGCACGGAGCGTGGACAGTGCGATCGTGGACGGGCCGGTGGATCTCGGCCCGGAGGCGACACCGGCCGACTTCCGGGAAGCGGTCCTGGCTGCGCTGCGCAGCGAGGAGGTCGACGCGGTGATCGTCGTGGTCGCCCCGCCCGTTCCGGTGCCGATGGAAGGCTTCGGGGACGCCTTGCGGGCGGCAGCCGCGGCGGCGCCGGGCAAGCCGGTGCTCACCACGTTCGTCGCGGAATCGGGCATTCCGCGACAGTTGGCGGTGCGTACCACCGCGGGCGCGCCGGCCCGCGGGTCCATCCCCTCCTATCCGGATCCCGAGCGAGCCGCGCGAGCGCTGGCCAGGGTGGATCGGTACGCGCGCTGGCGGGATCGGCCGATCTCGCCGGTGGTGCGCCCGCCAGGAATCGACACCGCGGCCGCGGCGGCGCTGGTGGAGGGCTGGCTCGCCGAGTCGGGCGGGCGGTGGCTCACCGACGAGGAAGCGGTGCGGCTACTCGGGTGCTACGGCATCGACGTGGTCGAGTTCCGGGCTGTGCGTGATGCCGAACAGGCGGTCGCCGCGGCCGAGGAACTCGGATATCCGGTCGCGGCGAAGGCCACGGGGGAGCTGTGGCGGCGCCGACCGGATCTGATCGGCGTGCGTCTGGATCTGTGGGGACCGGAGACGGTCCGGCAGGCCTACACCGACCTGGTGGAGATCTGTGGCGATCCACTGCTGCACGTGCAGAAGATGGCGACCAAGGGTGTCGGTTGCGTGCTGCGCGTCACCGACGACCCCTCGTTCGGATCGGTCATCCAATTCGGCCTGTCCGGCATGATCATCGACCTGCTCGGCGACCGCGCCTACCGCGCCCTACCGCTGACCGAGGAGGAAGCGACAGCGCTCATCGACGCACCACGCGCGGCGCCATTGCTCTCGGACGGGCCGGGCAGAGTGGGGGTGGACAAAGCCGCGCTGGCCGCGCTGGCTCAACGCATCTCGGCCTTGTTCGACGACATCCCCCAGATGCGCGAACTCTCCTGCGACCCCGTCCTGGCCGCCTCGGCCTCGGCGGAGATCATCTACGCCCGAGCGCGCATCGGCCCGGAACCGAGCCGCTTCGACACCGGCCCCCGTCGGCTGGCCTGAACGATGGCCGATCGGTCCGGTGGAACGAACAACGCCGACCGGCTCGCGACCCGGAGGGGAGGGGTGCGCGGTCGCCGGTCGGCGTTTCGGCAGACGACCCCGCGGGGCCGTCGAGTTTTCGGATCAGCTGGCGTAGGCGCGCAAGCGGTCGGCGCGGTCGCCCTTGCGCAGCTTGGACATGACCTCGCGCTCGATCTGGCGGACCCGCTCGCGGGACAGGCCGAAGAGCTTGCCGATCTGGTCCAGGGTGCGCGGCTGGCCGTCATCGAGACCGAAGCGCAGGCGGATGACCTGCTGTTCGCGCTCGTCGAGGGTGGCCAGGACGCTGCGCACGTCGTGGTGCAGCAGGCCGGCGATGACGGCGCTCTCGGCGGAGGTGGCCTCGGAGTCCTCGATGAAGTCGCCGAGGGGAGCCTCCTCGTCGTTGCCGACGGGCATGTCCAGGCTCACCGGGTCGCGGCTGTGGTCGAGCAGATCGGCGATCTTCTCCACCGGGATGCCCGACTCGTTGGCGAGTTCGGCGTCGGTGGCCTCGCGGCCCAGCTGCTGATGCAGTTCCCGCTTGATCCTGGCGAGCTTGTTCACCTGTTCGACCAGGTGCACGGGCAGCCGGATGGTGCGGCTCTGATCGGCCATGCCGCGGGTGATGGCCTGACGGATCCACCAGGTGGCGTAAGTGGAGAACTTGAAGCCCTTGGCGTAATCGAACTTCTCCATCGCGCGGATCAGTCCGAGGTTGCCCTCCTGGATCAGGTCCAGCAGCGGCATGCCGCGGCCCGTGTAGCGCTTGGCCAGGGATACGACCAGACGCAGGTTGGCCTCGAGCAGGTGCGAGCGGGCGGCAGAGCCCTCGCGAACCAGAATCGCCAGGTCACGCTTGCGAGCCGCTGTCAACCGCTTACTGGTTGACAGCAGGTTCTGGGCATACAGGCCCGCCTCGATGCGCTTGGCCAATTCGACCTCGTCGGCCGCCGTGAGCAGTGCCGTGCGTCCGATTCCGTTGAGGTACACGCGTACCAGATCGGCTGCGGGGCTCTGGGCGTCGATATCGGCCTCGCTGGGGCGCAAACGAGTGGTGGCGGGGCTTGTCATGACTTGCCTCCTGTCGGTGGTGTCTCACTCCGATCAACGGACCCGACTTAGAGAAAGTTCCCGATCCCGCGGTCGATAAACCGCTCTGAGCTGCTGGTTCCCACCCCAACGGCTGAGAAGTTCCTGAGAAGAGGGTCCTGGTCGGAACTCGCTGCCACCGCGGGGCGGCTCAGACGGGCCGCACCAGTCCGTGACGGACGAGTCCGGCGACCACACCGAGGGCCTGGGCGGCGAATTCCGGCGTGACCTGCTCTGCTCCGTCGGCGAGGGCGAGTAGTTCGATCAGTTCGTACAACGGCAGCCCGTCGGGCCGCATTCCCGCGACCAGCGCGACCGTCGACTCGTCGACCTCGTGCTGCCAGCGTGGTCCGTCGCCGCGATGAAGCCGGGCCACCTGCTCGGTCCAGCCGAACTCGCCGGGCAGATACACCCGCTCCAGCGCGGTCGCCGGGCTCGGCGCGAAACGGGATGCCCACGCGAGGCTTTCGTCGGAGGCCACCGCGCGCAACCACGCCGACCGCGCGAAGTACCCGGCCACCTCGGTGCCGAGCGGGTCGTCGAAACCGTGGGTGAGGTCCTCGGCGAGGAGTTCGGTGGGGCCGTCGATCGCGCGCAGGTAGACGAACCCGAACCCGACACCTTCGACATCGGCGGCCTCGAAGGCGTCGAGCCAGCGCACCGCCTGTTCCTGGGCGGCCGGGTCGCGCGGGTCCAGGCCCGCGTCGCGCAACCAGGTACCGACGTAGAGGGCAGGATCGGCGACGTCGCGCTGTACGACCCACGCGTCGACGCCGTGCGCGGGCAACCAGCTCGACACGCGCCGACGCCAGTCCTCGCCGTCCACGTGCACCCAGGCGGCGAGCATGGCCGCCGTGCCGCCGGGGGCCAGTAGCTCGGGCGCCTGCCCGATGACCAGCTCGCTGGCCCCGTCCAGGGCGAGCCCGGAGTCGCGATAGGTGTGCTCGATGCGGGCCGGACCGACCACGAACGGCGGATTGGCCACGACCTGGTCGAAGCGTCGCCCCGCCACCGGCTCGAACCAGGACCCCTCGAGCAGTTCGATATCGAGTTCGTTGAGCGCGGCCGTGGCCTGCGCCAGCCACAGGGCCCGTGCGTTGACATCGGTGGCGGTGACCCGACCCGCGTAACCCGCCGCGTGCACGGCCTGCACACCACAGCCGGTGCCCAGATCCAGCACGGTGCCGACGGGTTCGGTGGGGGTGGCGCGCAGCAACGACAGCGACGCGTGCCCGACGCCGAGGACGTGATCCTCGGTGAGCGTGCGCCGCCGCATCGAATCGTCGAGATCGGACAGGATCCACCGGGTACCCGCGCCGGCATCGAGCGGCCGCAGATCCAGCGCGGCCCGCACCTGGTCACCGTCGCGCGTGAGCAGACCCGCCGCCACCGCCGCGTCGATGCGCACCGGCGCCAGTGCGGTCGCGACGTCGCGCTCCGGCAGGACGTCTCCGAGCAGCAGCAACCGCACCAGCGTGCCGAGGTCGCCCGCTGCCCGCGCCGCCCGCCGCACCGGCACCGGCTCCGAACGGCTCAGTGCCGCATGCACATCGGGACCCAACGCCTCGACGAGGGTGTCGGCGTCGTAGCCGACCCGGATCAGCGCGGTGCGCAGGTCCGGGCACAGCGCGGTGAGCGGGGAGTCGGTCATCGTCGGGTTCGTAGGCACCCGACCACTCTGCCAGGGCCACGAGCACCGAGAACGACCAGCTGCCACTGCGTGTCGTCGCGTGCGCAGACCCCGGACTCACCCGAATACCGCGGTAGCTAGTTCCTCTCACGGACTGGATGGAAAGCCGCTGGGTCGCAGTGGCACATCGGCTGTGCTCGCGGCAGGTCGCTGTCTGCGGTGGTTCAGCCGGTGTACGGGTCCCGGGATGTCACGCAGTACAAGGCATTTCCGGGGTCGCGCAGGACGATCCAGTGTTCGGTATCGGTGACCCGGGTGGCGCCGAGGGATTCGTGCCAGGCCGCGGTGGCGGTGATGTTCGACGAGGCCAGGTCGGCGTGCGCGCCGGTGGGGCCGGGCTCATCCAGGCGCTGGAGCAGAAAGTGCAGTGGCTGGTCGGGGCCGCGCAGGCGCGAGAATTCCGGGCGGCGGCCGGGCTTGTGGGTCCAGTCGGTGAGTGTCTGCCAGAAGGCGGTATCGGCGTCGATGTCGGTGGGGGACAGGTCGAGGCAGATCTGGTCGAGGCGGGTCACTGTGCCATCGGGCGCGGTCGACACAGTGATCGGCGCCGGACCGAGACCGGCGGGCTCGGTAGACGGAATGAGACAGAACGTCTGTCCGGCAGGCGATTCCAGCACGGTGTAGTCATCCATCTCGGCGATCACGTGGGCGCCGAGCCCGGTCGCGGTCGCGATCGCCGCGGGGAGATCGTCGACGTCGAGATCCAGGTGGATGCCGCCGTCGTCGTGGACGGCTTGCATCTTGATCCACGCGGGCCCGGTGGCGGGCAGCAGGGTGATGAACTCATCGTGTTCGCCGCGCGGTGGCGAGACGGTGGAGTCGGTGACCTTCGCCCAGAATCGTGCGCAGTCGGCGAAAGTATCGACGGGTCGGTCGAGAAAGGCCCAGGTCCAGCGAATCATGCTGTCTCCCTTCCGCTATGAGGGCACCTCGGAAGCCGTCGGCCGGATTCGGTTGTCCTGTCGGGCAGCTCGGGTGGTCCTGTCCGAACGGTAGGCGGCCCGCGCTCCGCTGTCGACAGCCTTGTCGGTTCAGCGCGCGGGGCTCCGCTGTCACGGCCTTCGTGCCGCGTTTCGCTCGCGCGCGCCCGACCGACCCCGTCGATGGCAGGATATTGACGAAACATGTCACACCGGCCACTCGCTCGCCCGCCGTCGATCCGGCACGCTGGCCGAGTGACCGATTTACGTGCGCCCGCGCCGCCCACCGGCGACGACCCGGCCGACAACCTCACTTCCGCACCGGCATCGGTCACCGACGAACGTCGTCGACTCCATCCCGCGTGGATCGTGGCGGGCGTCGGCTTCGTCGCCCTGCTCGGCGCGGCCGCCTTCCGCTCGGTCCCCAGCGTCCTCATCGAGCCGCTGCACACCGAATTCGGGTGGTCACACGCCACGATCTCCACCGCCATCTCGCTGAACATGCTGCTCTACGGCCTGATCTCGCCGTTCGCCGCCGCGCTGATGGATCGATTCGGCATCCGCAAGGTGGTGTGTTCGGCGCTGGTGCTGATCGCCGCGGGCAGCGGGCTGACGGTGTTCATGACCCAGGCATGGCAGCTGGTGGCGACCTGGGGATTGCTGGTGGGTGTCGGCGTCGGGTCGATGTCCATGCCGTTCGTCGCGACCATCACCGGCCGTTGGTTCGTCCGGAGTCGTGGCCTGGTCACCGGAGTGCTCACCGCGGCGGGCGCCACCGGTCAGCTGGTGTTCCTGCCGCTGGTGTCGATGCTGGCCACCGAGCACGGCTGGCGGCTGCCGTCATTGATCGTGGCGGCAGTGGCGCTGTCGGTGGTGCCGCTGGTCTGGCTGTTCGTGCGCGACTATCCCAGCGACGTCGGTGTCCGCGCGTACGGGGCGCCGACCGATTCGGACGCGGGCGCGCGAGTCCCGATCGTGGGCGGTGCCAACCGGGCGTTGAAGGTACTCGCCTCGGCCGCGCGCCGACCCGGATTCTGGCTGCTGGCGGGCGGTTTCGCGATCTGTGGGGCCTCGACGAACGGCCTGGTCGGCACCCATTTCGTCACCGCGGCCCACGACCACGGCATGCCGCCGACCACCGCGGCCGGACTGCTCGCCCTGGTCGGGATCTTCGATGTGGCAGGCACCATCGCCTCGGGCTGGCTCTCGGACCGCGTGGATCCGCGCTACCTGCTGCTCGGCTACTACTCGCTGCGCGGGCTCTCGCTACTGATCCTGCCGTCGCTGCTCGGGCCGCACACCGAGCCGAGCATGTGGGTGTTCATCGTGTTCTACGGCCTGGACTGGATCGCGACCGTCCCGCCGACCGTGCTGCTGTGCCGCGAACTCTTCGGCGCGGACGGCCCGATCGCGTTCGGCTGGGTCTTCGCCGCCCACCAGGTCGGCGCCGCCGTGGCCGCCACCGGCGCGGGCTTCATCCGCGACGTCCAGGGCTCCTACGACCTCGCCTGGTACGTGGCGGGTGCGCTCTGCGGGATCGCCGCGGTCATGTCGATGCTGGTCCGCAGACCGGCAACGGCCGAGTAGCCGAACCCAGCCGCTATTCCAGGGTCTTGTGCTGTCCGGATTCCAGCGCGATCTGGTTCGTGCGGCCGTCCCAGCGGCTGGGTTCGTCCTTGGTCCGCGGCGGGCGGTCGTTGGCGATCAGCACCGCGATCCACGGTAGCGGCACCGAGGCGGCGATGATCAGGATCGAGAGCAGCGGGTTCTCGAACGCGCTGTAGGCGATCGCGGCCAGGATCAGGCAGGGGATCCGGAAGGCCATGATGAACGTGTAGCGGCGCACTCTGGCGCGATGCTGGTCGTCGAGCGAGGGCGCGGCCTCGGTGATCAGCACGGCGTGTTCGGCGGGGGCGGGCCGGAAGAACCCACGCGAGGACTTGGGCTCGGGGGGGATCGTCACTTCCGGGTCCGGCTTCGGTTCGTCGGCGCCTGGGACATCGCCGTAGGACTGCATACCCCGAGTCTTCCACTCGGCGTCATCGAGCGCACACGCGGCTGGTCAGCGGCCCGGGGCCGGGATGCGGCATCATGGAAGGCGTGAGTACAGACACTCTGGTACGCCCGGAAACCACGACCGACGAGACGACCAGCGACGACACCCCGAAATTCTTCCATTACGTGAAGAAGGACCGGATCGCCGAAAGTGCCGTGATGGGCACGATGGTCGTCGCCCTGTGTGGCGAGGTTTTCCCGGTGACGCGTTCGGCCAAGCCCGGCTCGCCCGTGTGCCCGGACTGCAAGAAGGTCTACGAGGGCTTGCGCAAGGACGGCGACTGAGCCGAGGACTCGGTCGGTGACGCCGGTGCCTCGGAGCAGGCCCCGGCGGTTTCGTCGTGCTTATCGTCATCGTCGTCGTCACCCCGCACCTGGCTGGTGATCCATTCCTTGACCTGCTCGATCCGGGTGGCCCGGGCAGGCCAGAACTCCTGAACGGCGGCGTTGAACTCCGCGCCCAGGATCACCGCGAAGCCGAGGAAGTACGTGAACAGCAGGAACGCGATCGGGGTGGCCAGCGCGCCGTAGCTCACCCCGGTGGCGGTGATCCACGACAGGTACCGGCGCAGCAGGTCGCTGGCCGCCATGAAGAAGACCCCGGCCACCAGCGCGCCGCCGAACAGCCGATGCCACGGCAGTGATTTGTGCAGGGCCAGCTTGTAGAGCGTGGTCAGCCCGACGATCAGCAGCAGCCCGACGATCGGGTAGTAGAACGTGTCGATCAGCCGCAATCCCGGCTCCCGCCACGCTTCGGGCAGCACCCGCCCGATCCTGGTGGGACCCAGTGCGATCACCGGCAGGATGAGCACCGCGGCCACCAGGAACTGCACGTAGAGCAGCAGCGCGAAGATCCGCTGCCAGATCGGATGACGGGCGTCCTGTTGTCCGTGCGCCTCCACGATGGCGTCGACGAAGGTGGCCATCGCCGAGGATCCGGCCCACAGCGACAGCACGAAACCCACCGACACCAGCGCGCCGCGCCCTCGGCCGAGCACGTCGTCGACGGTCGGTTCGATCAGGTCCGAGACCACCGACGGGCTGAAGAACTCGCGGCTGAACGCGATGATCTTGCTCTCCACGATCTGCACGGTGTCGGGCCCGAACAATCCGCCCACATAGCCGAGGCTGCCGAGGAGGCCGAGCAGCAGTGGTGCCAGCGACAGGGTCTGCCAGAACGCCGCCGCCGCGGACTTGGCGAATATCGAGTTGTCCCAGCACTTGACCGCGACCCGGACCACCAGTCGCCATGCCGTAGCGAGCCATCGCACCCACGGCGCGTGATCGCTGCGACGTTGCGGAGCGGCCCGCGCGCCGACCGCAGGGCGCGCGGGCGAGTCGCGGGGCGGGGGCGCCTGCGGCGGGTGTGCCGCGTCGGCAGCCGGGACCTGGTCGTTGTTCATCTCGGTGTCAAGCATCCCGCACGTTGGGGGTCTGTGTGGTGCGGGCCGGGCATCGTGTCGGCGGGTAACAGGTAAATGGCCGGTGACCACGGGCGCGGTTGTGATGCCTGTCGCCCACCCCGCGTCGGTTTGGCGACACGCCGCATCGGGCGGCTAGGGTCGACTGCGTGACTGGGTCGGGTGGCGCCGCTACGGCGAAGCAAGCGGGGACACCGGGCGAGATTGCCGCGGGAGGTGCCCCGTCGGGTTCGTTGCGCGCCTGGCAGCGGCGCGCATTGACGAAGTACCTGGCCACCAAGCCGCGTGACTTCCTCGCGGTCGCGACGCCCGGCGCCGGTAAGACCACCTTCGCGCTGCGTGTTGCCGCGGAGTTGCTGGCCGATCGTACGGTGGATCAGATCACCGTCGTCGCGCCGACCGAGCACCTCAAGCACCAGTGGTCCGCCGCGGCCGCGCGCACCGGGATCCAGCTGGACTCGCGGTTCTCCAACTCCACCGGCGCGACCTCCGGCGACTATCACGGCGTCGTGGTGACCTATGCCCAGGTCGCCGCCCACCCGACACGACACCGGGTGCGCACCGAGAACCGTCGCACGCTGGTGATCCTCGACGAGATCCACCACGCGGGCGACGCCAAGACCTGGGGCGAGGCGACCGAGGAGGCGTTCGGCGACGCGACGCGCCGACTGGCGCTGACCGGAACCCCGTTCCGCAGTGACGATTCGAAGATCCCGTTCGTCACCTATGAGCCCGACGAAGGTGGGTTCCCGCGTTCGCGCGCCGACCACTCCTACGGCTATGCCGACGCGCTCGCCGACGGCGTCGTGCGTCCGGTGGTGTTCCTGGCCTACTCCGGTGACGCGCACTGGCGCGACAGCGCGGGCGAGGAACACACCGCCCGCCTCGGCGAACCGCTCAGCGCCGAACACACCGCGCGGGCCTGGCGCACGGCCCTTGACCCGGCAGGTGACTGGATCTCGGCGGTGCTGCGCGCGGCGGATGTGCGCCTGCGTCAGCTGCGCGCGTCGGGCATGCCCGACGCGGGCGGTCTGGTGATCGCCACCGATCAGGAGCGGGCCCGCGACTACGCCGAACTGCTCGAGCACATCTGTGGCGAGCGGCCGTCGGTGGTGCTCTCGGACGACCCGCAGTCCTCGCAGCGCATCGGCGAGTTCGGGAAGGGCACCCAGCCGTGGATGGTCGCGGTGCGCATGGTGTCCGAGGGTGTCGACGTGCCACGCCTCGCCGTCGGCGTCTACGCCACCAGCGCCTCGACGCCGCTGTACTTCGCGCAGGCCATCGGCCGTTTCGTGCGTGCCCGCAAGCCGGGCGAGACCGCGAGCGTGTTCCTGCCGTCGGTGCCGGTGTTGCTCGACCTGGCCGCGCAGCTGGAGTTGCAGCGCGATCACGTGATCGGCAAGCCGCACCGCGAGAAGGACGGCCTCGACGACGAGCTCCTGATGGACGCGAACAAGGCCAAGGACGAGCCCGGAGAGGACGAGAAGTCCTTCGTCGCCCTCGCCGCGGACGCCGAGCTCGACCAGGTGATCTACGACGGTTCCTCCTTCGGCACCGCCACCATCGCGGGCAGCGACGAGGAAGCCGACTACCTCGGCATTCCCGGTCTGCTCGACGCCGACCAGATGCGTGCTCTCCTGCGCGACCGTCAGACCCGTCAGCTGGCCGACCGTAGTGCCGCGCAGGAGTCCGCCCCCCAGCCCGCGGCCGTCGCCGAACGTGTCGCCACCTCGGACAAACTGGGCGAGCTGCGCCGCGAACTCAACAGCCTCGTCGCGATGCACCACCACCGCACCGGCAAACCCCACGGCGTGATCCACGGCGAACTCCGTCGCGAATGTGGTGGTCCTCCTACGGCATTGGCGAGTGTCGATCAGTTGGGTGAACGTATCGCCGCCCTGCGTCGACTCTGAGAGACCGAACCTCGCCGACGCGCCGGCCCGCGGGCTTCGCCTAGCGTGTCGCGGCGTCGAGTGTGCGCAGCGCGCTGTCGACGGCGGCGCTGAGTTCGCCGGGGCTGACGCCGTCTCTGGCCTGGATCGACAACCCGTACAGGACGGTGCTGTACAGCATGGCCAGCGAAGCCGTGTCGGTGTCGGCGGCGAGATCGCCGTCGGTGACGCCGCGATCGAGACGTGCGCGAATGTCGGCCGTGGTGTGGCGACGGGCTTCGACCAGGAATTCGCGCACCGCGGCGTTGCGGGTGGTGTAGGTCGCGCCGGCGAGGACCACCATGCAGCCGTTGGGTAGACCGGGGTCGGTGTAGTGGGTGATGTTGTCGCGCAGCATCGCCTCGATCGCGGCGTAGGCGGTGGGTTGCTCGCGCAGCGCCGTGGCCGTGTAGGAGCCCTCGGTACGGCGGTAGAGCTCGACGGCGGCGCGGAACAGGGCCTCCTTGTCGCCGAAGGCGGCGTAGAGGCTGGGGGAGTTGATGCCCATGGCGGCGGTGAGGTCGCTCATCGAGGCGCCGTCGTAGCCGAGCTCCCAGAACACCTCCATCGCACGACGCAGCGCGACCTCACGATCGAAGCCTCGGGGGCGCCCGCGCTCTGCCATGCGAAACCTTTCTGTGCCGATCGGTAAATATACCGTGCCCGCGGCGGCGGACGGCCCGCCCACTTATTTCTGTGTCGATCGGTAAGAAACTCTTGACGAGGGTGCTGTGGATACGCTTCTCTATTTGTGTATCGACTACTACAAAATTGGAGCAAACCTGATGACGAGCAGCAACACCGTGGCCCTGGTGACCGGCGCGAGCCGCGGGATCGGCGCGGCCATCGCCCGCGCACTGGCCGCCGCCGGCACCGATGTGGCGTTCACCTATCAGCGCGACGAGGTCGCCGCAAAGGCGGTCGCCGCCGAGATCGAGGCGCTGGGCAGGCGGGCGCTGCCGATCAAGGCCGACAGCGGCGACGCCGCAGCGGTCGTCGCCGCCGTGGAACAGACCGCGCGCGAACTGGGCGGGCTCGATATCCTCGTGAACAACGCGGGCATCTTCCCGGCCAAGCCCTACGCGGAGTTCACCCTCGACGAGATCGACCGCGCGCTGAACATCCACGCCCGCGCCGCCTTCGTCGCGGGCCAGGCCGCCCTCCCGTACCTCGGTGACGGCGGCCGGATCATCTCCATCGGCTCCAACCTGTCCGAACGCGCGCTCTTCGGTGGACTGTCGCTCTACAACCTCAGCAAGTCGGCCCTCAACGGCTTCACCAAAGCCCTTGCGCGCGAGCTCGGTCCGCGCGGCATCACGGTCAACCTCGTCCAGCCCGGACCGACCGACACCGACATGAACCCCGCGGACAGCGGGCACGCCCCTACACAACGGGAGTTCAACGCGCTGGGCCGTTTCGGTGCCGCCGCCGACGTGGCCGACCTCGTCGCCTTCCTCGCGGGTCCGTCGGGCCGATCGATCACCGGCGCGATCCTCACCGTCGACGGCGGCACCAACGCCTGAGCGGCGGGCGCAGCCCGAACGGGCTCTGTGTATCTTCCGGATGCCGGCTTCGTCGAGCGGGATCGGCAGGACTCACGGATAACCCGTTGCGTTCCAGGAGGTCTCGTCGGCCGACCGCCTAGCGGACGATGTCGAAGAAGTCGGCCGGGTCGAGGGTGTGCAGGGGAGTCCAGCGTTGTTCCTGGGTGGGCGCGTCGGATTCGGCGGTCGCGTCGAAGTAGCCCTGCAATTCCAGTGCGAGGCGCGGATTCTCGTCGACCCCGCGCGCGATCGTGTACAGCGTCGCGAACACGTGCAGGCAGCGCGCGGTCCGCGCCGAGCAGGAACAATCGGCGCTCACCAGGGTCGGCGCGGGGGAGTGGCCCGCGTCGACCAATGCCCGGTGCATCTCGTCGGTGAGGACGGTCGGGTCGGTGATCGTCTGGCCGATCGCGGTCACCGCCGCCCGCGACAGCGGCGCCACCTCGACGTGCGCGATCGAGGCCTGACCGCCGCGATGCAGGTGCGCGCGCACCGTTCGCCCCTCGATCTCGACGCGCACACCGTCGTTGCGCGCGATGCTGCGGGCGCGGGGCAGCAGTGGTTCCGGCCGGGTCTGGCGCAGCGGTTCGGCCAGGCGCACCCAATCCCGACCCCACTGGGTGTAACCGAATTCGTTGTCGGCCATCAGTTCTCTCGCTTCCGGCGCAGGATGTCGACGAGGGCGTCGTCGTCGAGGCGGGCCAGTTCGGCGATGCCCGCCGCATCGGACAGGTCCGTCAGCGCGGACTTGCGGGTATGCATCGCGGCGATGTGCTCCTCTACCGTGGTGGCGCTGGTGAGGGTGGTGACGGTGACGGTGCGGGTCTGCCCGATCCGGTGCGCCCGGTCCGAGGCCTGCGCTTCCACCGCCGGATTCCACCAGCGATCGAAATGGATCACATCGGCCGCGCGGGTGAGGGTGAGGCCGGTGCCCGCCGCGCGCAGGCTCAGGATCAGTACCGCCGGCCCGTCCGGCGCCTGGAAGCGGGTGACGAGGTCGCCGCGCTGGGTCGCGTCGAGCCCACCGTGGAAGAACGGCGCGTCGATGCCGAACTGCTCGGCCAGGTGCCGCACCAGCAGGTCGCCGGTCTTGCGGTACTGGGTGAAGATCAGCGTGGGGTCACCGGTGTCGAGGTTGGTGGCCACGATGTCGGTGCACAGGTCGAGTTTGCCGGAACGGCCCGCGAGTTCGCCCAGGTCGCCGGAAACCAGTCCGGGGTGGTTGCACACTTGCTTGAGGTGGGTGAGCGCGGCCAGTACCCGTCCCTGTCGTTGCAGGCCGGAGCCGAAGCCCTCATCGAGGGCGTCGGCGAGCACCGCGTCGTACACCCGTTCCTGCTCGGCGGTGAGATCGCACAGCAGATCGCTGTGGATCTTCGCGGGCAGTGACGCCGCCACCTGAAGCTTCTTGCGTCCGAGGACAACCGGCTCGACGGCGTCCCTGAGTCGTGCCGCGGCCGTGGCCGACCCCTCCTCGATCGGCCGCACGAACCGGCGCCGGAACTGCGTGCGATGCGCGAACAGTCGCGGCACGGTGAGGTTGAGCAGTGCGAACAGTTCGTCGAGGTGGTTCTCCACCGGCGTTCCGGTCAGCGCGACCTTCGCGTCGGCGGTCAGCGCGCGCGCCGCCCGCGACACCTGGGTGCGCGGGTTCTTCAGCGCTTGCGCCTCGTCGAACACCACGGTGGCCCACTGCTCACCGGTCAGTGCCGCCCCGTGTAGCCGCAGGGTCGGATACCCGGTCACGAGAACCGTCCCCGCGCCGGCGGGCACCGCGCCACCGCGCCACGACACCGCCTTCAACCCCGGTGCGAACCGTTCGATCTCGTGCACCCAGTTGCCCACCAGCGAGGTCGGGCACACCACCAACTGCGGACCGTCGGAGCGGCCCTGCAGGAACCCGATGGTCTGCACCGTCTTCCCGAGCCCCATCTCGTCGGCCAGCACGGCCCCGCCGAACGCCGACACGGTCTCGCGCAACCACCCCACCCCGCGGACCTGATACGGCCGCAGCGTGGCATCGAGAACTCCCGCCAGCTCCCCGTCGAGGGCCCGCGTCTCGCGCAAGACCCGCGCCGCCCGCTCGGCGGACACGATCGCGGTGCCGACCGCATCGGGGACGGCGTGCGCGGCGGCGGGCAAGGCGAAGGACCGCTCGTCGGTCATCGACGCGCGCCAGGCCAGCGCGGACGGGGCGAGGTCGCCGAGGGTGACGTCGGCCAGCTCGGCGGGGGTGACCACCGCGGTCGCCACCTCGACGGTTTCGATCGCCCCGCGCTCGCCGACCGGCAGCGCGAGGGTGAGTTGTTCCGGATCGCCGACCCCCGTCGGCGCGGGGCCGGTGTCGTGCCCGGTCCACGTCCACAGGGCGAACAGGTGACGGTCGGGAAGGTAGGTGGCCTGAATGGCGGGCAGAACGTTCTCCTCTGATCGGGCAGCACGAACAACCGAACAACGTACACTGTACTGAGTTTGTTCCCGAACGCTCGAAACAATCTCCGGAGAGGATGGCTCGTGCCCGCTGACCAGGACGGGGAATCGACCGCTCAGGCCACCCGGATCCTCGAATTGCTGTGGCGGCACTCCTTGCCGTCGAAGCCGGGCGCGCGCGGCCCGAAACCCGGGCTCACCGTCGACGATGTGGTGGCGGCGGGTATCACCCTGGCCGACCGCGACGGCATCGACAAGCTGACGATCCGCGCGGTCGCCACGCAACTCGGTCTGCGCGCGATGAGTCTCTACACCTATGTCCCCAGCAAGGACGCCCTGATCGTGCTCATGGTCGACGCCGTGGCCGCCGCGGACTCCCCGATCCCGGCCGACCTGCCGGTCCGCGAACGCATGATCACCGTCGCCACCCGGATCAGGGCCGAGCTGATCGAGCACCCCTGGCTCCTCGCGGTGTCCCCGTGGCGCCAGGTGCTCGGCCCCGCCCGGATGCGCCGCTACGAACATCAGCTGGCCGCGATCGAGGGCATCGGCCTGAGCGATCTGGCCATGGACCGCGCGATCGCGGTCCTCACCGACTTCGCGACCGGCAATGCCCGCCTCGCCATCGCGGCCGCGGGCGCCGCCGCGCAGCTGAGCGACGCCCGATGGTGGGAGGTCAACGGCCCCTTGCTGGCCCAGGTGATGCCCGCAGGCGAATTCCCGCTCGCCGGGCGGGTCGGTACGGCCGTCGGCGAGCACTACCAGGCGCCCGCCGACCCGGAGGGCGCGTTCGACTACGGCGTGGCGACCCTCGTCGACGGCATTCTCGCCGACGCCCGATAGCCGGGATACCCGGATACAGCGACAGCGGGCGCCCTGTCCGGGTCGCCCGCTGTCGGGAGTTTTCTGTTGTCAGATGTGGTTGTTTCGGACGCGAGGAGTGGTCAGATCGCGGGAGCTTCGTCCGTGTTGAGCACGGCTTCGAGTTCGCGCAAGCGGTCCATGTGTTCATTCGCGTGGTGCTGGCAGAAGAGCAACTCGCCACCCGCGGGAAGCACGGCACGCACTCGGGCAGCCGCCCCGCAGCGATCGCAACGATCGAGTGCGGTCAGTGGGGTGCTGGTCAGTGTTCCTGGCATGACTCCTCCGTCCCGGCTCCCGGCGCTGCGTGGCCGTTCGCCTAGGTGTGGGCCTCGTGGTCACTCCACGCGGCTCGCATCCGCTACTTCCCAGCAGTGGTACGACTACTCTGTCAGACGTTCGGGGTTCAGGCTTTGTTCCCGGAAGTGAATCTTTGTGTTTTCGATAACAGACCTGCGGTTTCGCTGAAAGCGAACACCCGCCGGTCGTCGGTCTCGAGCACCCACCGATCACCCGCGAAGCGCTGATGCCACCTCCCACTCGAACCTGCCGCTCACCGATATGTCGCTCGCTGCGGTGTTGCTCGTTACGGACGAGCCGAGCACCGAAGCGGGCCGAACACGATCGAGTTGTGACAGGGTCTTGACCGTCCGAACCTGTTGTCTACCCGGAGATTACCCGTGACATCCGACACTCACACCCTTGTTCACCTGTGTTCTTCCCAAGAATGGGAGGAAGCTCGCCGCGTGGGCGAACGCAGACCGCCTTCGCTGGCCGACGCGGGCTTCGTGCACCTGTCCACCCCGGAGCAGGTCCACCTGCCCGCCAATCGACTCTTTGCCGGGCGCGCCGACATGGTCGTGCTGTGGCTGGATCCGGCGGCGTTCACCGGTGCGGTGAAGTGGGAACCGGGCGTGCCGAGCGACCCGTCGTCGATGCTGTTCCCGCACCTCTACGCGGCGCTGCCGGTCGCCGCGGTGCTGGCCGCGCAGCCGTATCTGCCCGGATCCGACGGCGTGTTCAGCACACCGCGCCGGGAGGGAGTGGCGTAGACCACAATCGCGGCCGGGCGCGTCTACTGTTGACGGTGTGAACGTCGACGTCACAGCGCTACCGGGCATCGGAGTGCGCAAGGATTTCGAAGTCAGGTCGGGGCGCCGCGTCGGGGTGGTCGCCCACCGCGACGGTGACATCGATCTGATCGTGTCCAAACCCGACGACCCGGACGCCATCGCCGCCCAGGTGCCGCTGTCCACCGACGAGGCGTCGGTGCTGGCGAACCTGCTCGGCGCGCCGCAGCTGGTCGCCAAACTCAACGACGACCATCGCGATCTGCCGGGCATCACCACCCGCCAGCTCGCCATCGTCGACGAATCCCCCTACGCGGGCCGGACGCTCGGCGAGACCGGCATGCGCACCCGCACCAAGACCTCGATCGTCGCGGTGATGCGCGCCGGTCAGCTCCACCCGTCACCCGGCCCGGACTTCACCTTCACCGAGGGTGATCTGCTCGTGGTCGTCGGCACCCCGGACGGCCTGGAAGCGGCCGCGAAGATTCTCGTGCACGGCTGACCGCCGTGACCTCGCAGGCCTTGGCTCTGCTCGAGCTCGGCGTGATCTTGTTCGCGCTGGGGATCTGCGGGCGAGTGGCGGGCCGCTTCGGGATGTCCCCGATTCCGCTGTACCTGCTGGGCGGATTGGCGTTCGGTCGTGGCGGTTTCATCGAGCTCGACGCCGCCACCGAGTTCGGGCACATGGCGAGCGAGATCGGCGTCGTGCTGCTGCTTCTGCTGCTCGGGCTCGAGTACACCGCCCCCGAGCTGATGACCGGTCTGCGGCGCTCCTGGGCCGCCGGAGTGCTCGATCTGGTGGCCAACGCCCTGCCCGGGGTCGCGGTCGCGCTCATCATGGGCTGGGGTGTGCTCGGCGCCGTCGTGCTCGGTGGGGTCACCTACATCTCGTCGTCGGGGATCGTGGCCAAGGTGCTCGACGATCTGGGCCGTCTCGGTAACCGCGAGACGCCCGTGGTGCTGTCGATCCTTGTGCTCGAAGACCTCGCGATGGCGGTGTACCTGCCGATCCTGACCATGATGCTGGCCGGGTTGAGCCTGCTGAGCGGATTGATCTCCCTCGCGGTCGCGCTGGCGACCATCACGGTGGTGCTCGTGGTGGCGCTGCGGTTCGGGCGGGTGGTCTCGGCCGTGCTCGACAGCGCCGATCGCGAGGTGTTCCTGCTCCAGCTGCTCGGCGCCGCGCTGCTCGTGGCCGGGGCGGCCTCGGCGCTCAATGTCTCGGCCGCGGTCGGCGCGTTCCTGCTCGGCATCGCCATCTCGGGGTCCACCGCGCACGAGGCCGCGAAACTGCTGGAGCCACTGCGTGATCTGTTCGCGGCGATCTTCTTCGTCGCGTTCGGTCTGTCGATCGACCCAACCGCGATCCCGCCGGTGTTCGCCTGGGCGGTCGCGCTGGCGGTGGTGACCACCGGCACCAAGATCGCGGTCGGTTGGTGGGCGGCGAGCAGGCAGGGAATCCGGCAGATGGGTCGGGCGAGGGCGGGCGCCGCGCTGGTGGCGCGCGGCGAATTCTCCATCGTCATCGCCGGATTGGCGGTCGCCTACGGCAAGGCCGACGCGAAGCTGGCCGCGCTCGCCTCCGCCTATGTGCTGCTGATGGCGATCCTTGGCCCGATCGCGGCCCGGGTCGTCGAGCCGGTGGCCGAATTCGTCAGGCGCCGTTCGGGTGTCGCGACGACCTGATCAGTCGACGACCCGGCGTGGCCAGGCGCCCGCACCGTCGTAACTCAATTCCTCGGTGCGGTACTCGTGCTGGACCGGCGGCGCGTACTGCGCGGCCGGGCGCGCGGGCGCGGCCGGCCGCGGCTGGGGCCGGTGCCGCGAGGTGAGCCACATGCGCGGCAGCGCTTCCTCGTTCTCGATCTCGGTGAGACTCACACTGATCAGCACGAGCATGGTGACGATGCTGCTCACCCCGATCAGCGGCGCCAGCAATTGCATCGCCTCGGCGCCGGTCGCGGGCGCGGTTTGATGTCCGGTGTGCGCGTGCATCGAGGCCATCCCGGTGTAGTGCATGCCGCACACGGCCACACCCATGATCAGTGCCGCACCCACGGTGGCGAGAAAACCCTTGACGCGCAACGTGAACCACAGCGCCACGACCGAAGCCACCACCGCGATCACCATCGACAGGGCCACGATCGCCGGGTCGTATCGCACGGTCGCGCTGGACCTCATCGCGTACATGCCGGTGTAGTGCATGGTCCCGACACCGAGGCCGGTGATGACGCCACCAGTGAGCAGTGAGCGCAGGGTCGGCTGCGGCTTGTTGACCATGAACAGCCCGATTCCGACCACCACCATCGCGGTGATCGCGCTGAACAGCGTCAACGGGATGTCGTAGCGGATCTCGGTGCCGCGGATGGTGAAGCCGAGCATCGCGATGAAATGCATGACCCAGATCCCGGTCCCGCCGATCGCGATCGCGGCGCCGATGAGCCAGCCGACCCGTCCCTCGGTGGCATTGCGACCGCGGGCCGCGCACTGCAGTCCGAGCAGACAGCCCGTGACGGACATGAAGTAGGCGAGAACCGGGGTGATCCAGCCGTAGCTGAAGTGGTAAATGTCGAGCACGCGCGAAAAACCCTCAATGCCGATACCGCAGACTTGAGGCGGTAGAACGAAAAGCTGGGTGTGACAATACGTCGAAGATCGCCAATCCGGGTCCTCCACAGTGCAATCCAGCAGTGTGGGTTTGATCACGAAAAGATTACTCACCGATTTACTGGATAAAACAGACCGCTAGGAATGTAGCGGAGGAAACAAAAAAGAGGCCCGCGCCACCGATTCGGTGGTGCGGGCCTCTTGTGTGGAACCTAGTCGAGGTAGTCGCGCAGAACCTGCGAACGGCTCGGGTGGCGCAGCTTGCTCATCGTCTTCGATTCGATCTGACGGATGCGCTCACGCGTGACGCCGTAGACCTGACCGATCTCGTCGAGGGTGCGCGGCTGACCGTCGGTGAGGCCGAAGCGCAACCGCACCACGCCCGCCTCACGCTCGGACAACGTCTCCAGCACCGACTGCAGCTGATCCTGCAGCAGGGTGAAGCTCACCGCGTCGACCGCGACGACCGCCTCGGAATCCTCGATGAAGTCACCGAGCTGGCTGTCGCCCTCGTCGCCGATGGTCTGGTCGAGCGAGATCGGTTCACGCGCGTACTGCTGGATCTCGAGGACCTTCTCCGGCGTGATGTCCATTTCCTTGGCGAGCTCCTCCGGCGTGGGCTCACGGCCCAGGTCCTGGAGCAGCTCGCGCTGGATGCGGCCGAGCTTGTTGATGACCTCGACCATGTGCACCGGGATACGGATGGTGCGGGCCTGGTCGGCCATGGCGCGGGTGATGGCCTGACGGATCCACCACGTCGCGTACGTCGAGAACTTGTAACCCTTGGTGTAGTCGAACTTCTCGACCGCGCGGATCAGACCCAGGTTGCCTTCCTGGATGAGATCGAGGAACGCCATGCCGCGGCCGGTGTAGCGCTTGGCCAGCGAGACGACCAGTCGCAGGTTGGCCTCGAGCAGGTGGTTCTTGGCCCGGTTGCCGTCGCGCACGATCCAGTTGAAATCGCGGCGCGTGGTGACCGAGAGCTTCTCGCCCGCCTCGGCGAACTCGCGCATCTTCTCCGCGGCGAACAGGCCGGCCTCGATTCGCTTGGCGAGTTCGACCTCCTCCTCCGCGTTGAGCAGCGCGACCTTGCCGATCTGCTTGAGGTAGGCGCGCACCGAGTCGGCGGAGGCGGTGAGTTCGGCGTCCTTGCGTGCTTGACGCAGCGCTTCGGACTCCTCCTCGTCCCAGACGAAATCGCCGGAAGCCTTGTCCTTCTCGGACGGCTCCGCGGTATCGGCGACCTCGGCGGCTTCCTCGGTGACGTCTTCGACGACGACTTCCTCGCCGACGAGTTCGTCTTCGGCGACTTCGAGATCACCGAGATCGTCGACCTCGACCGACTCGTCGTCGAGCTGCTCCTCACCGCCCTCGCCCGAGGTCGCCTTCTTCGCGGCGGTTTTCTTGGCCGGAGCCTTCTTGGCGGCAGCCTTCTTCGCCGGCGCCTTCTTGGCTACGGCCTTCTTCGCCGGCGCCTTTTTGGCAGCGGCCTTTTTAGCCGGCGCCTTCTTGGCCGGGGTTACGGCGTCGTCGGCATCGGCGTCGGAGGCCGAGTCGGCGGTCTGACGGGTATTCGTGGCTACCACGTACGCCCTTTCGTGACGGTCTCGTGCGGCGTCACGCCAGAGTGGTTTTCCGGCGGAGCGGTCGGTCGGGTTGCACCGGCGATGCGTCGGCCGGGGAAGTCGGCGCTCGTTCACCGACCTTCTCGCGACCGGCCGCGGCCGGAAGGTTTCACCGGCTCACCGCCGGACGTGTTCCATTGTAACGATCCAACCAGGGTACTCATGGCACGATGCCACCCAGGCGTTGCGTCGCAGGCCGCGCCGGGCTACGGCGCGAGGCCCGCATCGATGGCCATCGCCGCGCCGACGATACCCGCGGTGTTCTTCAATACGGCCGGAATCACGGGAGTTCGGTTGGTGAGCAACGGAATCCACTGTTCGTGATCACGGCTGATGCCGCCGCCCGCCACGATCACCTTCGGCCAGAACAGATCCTCGATGTGACCCAACACGCGACTCACCCGCTGCGCCCACTCCGGGTAGGTCAGGTCCTCGTTGTCCTTGACCGAGGCCGCGGCCAGATCCTCGGCGTCGACGCCCTCGATCTTGAGATGGCCGAGCTCGGAGTTGGGCACCAGCACGCCGTCGTAGAGCAGCGCGGAGCCGATGCCGGTGCCGAAGGTGAGCAGCAGCGTCAGCCCGTGGAGGTCGCGCGCGGTGCCGTAGCGGTCCTCGGCCAGTCCCGCCGCGTCGGCGTCGTTGAGCACGGTGACCTCGCGCCCGCCCAGCGCCTTCGCGAACAACGCGCGGGCGTCGGTGCCGATCCAGGCCTGGTCGATGTTGGCCGCGGTTCTGGCGTGGCCGTCGAGCACCACGCACGGCATGGTGATACCCACCGGGCCCTCCCACCCCGCCTGCGCGACGAGTTCGGCGACCGCCCCGGCGACGGCGTCGGGCGTCGACGGCTGCGGTGTCGGGATCTTGATGCGCTCATGGGTGAGCAGGCCGGTGGCCAGATCGACCTCGGCGCCCTTCACCCCGCTGCCGCCGATATCGATACCGAATGCGTGCCCCCGAGTGGACATGGTTCAACCCCTTGCTGACGTGGTCGAGGTGCCTGGCAGACACCAGGGAGAAGAGTAGCGGTAGTCACCCCTCGCGCGACGAGCCACGACATGTGATGCGATGGGTGGGTGCCCGAATACACCGAGCCCGAGACCGTAACCGCCCCCACCACATCCGCCGATTACGAGCAGTTGCGGCGCCTGGCCGTCGAGCTCGCCGAGACGGCCGCCGCGCACGTGCGTGCCCGCAGGCCCGAGGTATTCGCCGACGACGGACCCGTGGCAGGCGCCGTGGCCACCAAGGGGCACGTCACCGATCCGGTCACCATCGTCGACACCGAATCCGAACAGCTGATCCGCAAGCTGCTCGCCGAGCGCAGGCCCGGCGACGCGATTCTGGGGGAGGAGGGCGGCGGCGATGTCGGCGCCACCGCGCCGGGGGCCGTCACCTGGGTCGTCGACCCGATCGACGGCACCGTGAACTTCCTCTACGGGCTGCCCGGCTACGCCGTCTCGGTGGGCGCGGTCGTCGACGGCAAGCCCGTGGCGGGCGCCGTGGTGGACGTCGCCGCCGCCACCACCTACAGCGCCGCATTGGGCGCTGGATCGCACGCTGTGCGACCGGACGGCACCCGGGTGACACTGCGCTGCAGTAGCGAGGATTCGCTCTCGGTGGCCCTGGTAGCCACCGGCTTCGCCTATGGCAGCGCGCGCCGGGCCCGCCAGGCGCAGCTGCTCACCGAGATCCTGCCGCGGATCCGCGACATCCGCCGCCTCGGCGCCGCCGCCATGGACCTGTGCCATGTCGCCTCGGGCAGGCTCGAGGCGTACTACGAGCACGGCCTCAACGCCTGGGACTGGGCGGCGGGTGCCCTCATCGCCGCCGAAGCGGGTGCGGTCGTGCACGTCCCCCCGGTCACCGTCGGCGGGGCAGCGGGCGAACTGACCGTCGTCGCGGCCCCCGGCATCGCCGGGGACCTCACCGACCTGCTCGACCGGGTCGGCGCGCCGACGGCGCTACCGGACTAGAGCGCTCAGCACTTGACTTCGCGTGCGGCGTCGAGGAGGTCCGGGTCGATCGAGGACGAGCTCGCGCCGGGGGCCAGGTTCTTGAGCGACCGGAGCACGGCCTCGGCGTCGGCGCCGGGTCGCAATGATTCACCGAACGCCTGCCCGAGGACCAGGTCGACGGTGTCGTCGGTGCGCGGATCCTCGATCAGCTCGGCGCAGGGCGCGATCAACTGCACCGACGCGGCCGCGGGCCGCCCGTTCACACCGAACCGGATCTGACCGGTGCAGGTGAGGTCGCCGCTGACATAGACCGGATCGTTACCGACCTGTGTCCCCGGCGCGCCGGCGAAGCCGAGGTCGGCCAGTGCCGCGCCGATGTTGCCCGCCTGGCCGCTCTTGCCGTTGGCGTTGAACACCCGCACCCGCGACTCCGACAGGGCCGCCGGGTCGACCTCGGCGAGTCGCGTCGGACCCACCCGGGTACCCAGTGCCGCGGGCTGCGGCGCGTTGGTGGCCGTCGGCGTGCTCGGCGCGTTGCACGCCATCGGTTCGTTGCTGTCGTCACGGGTTCGGAATGCCGTGATCCAGACGAACAGGCTCACCAGAGCCAGCACGAGGACGAGCGCGAGCCAGAGCTCGGGCCGCCGCCGCGGAAAGGGTTTGCCGTCGCGATCTGTCGCGCTGCCTTCGGTGATCAGTGAAACCACGCGCTCACTCTACGAGTCCCGCGGCGGTGCGCGAGTCGGGGAGGTCTCGGCGAGTTTCCCGGCAGGTGACGATTCGTCGTCGGTTTCGGCTCGGCGCGGGTTTGATTGCGACTTTCGTCCATCGGTCCGCTATTGTCTGGCCGCCCAGATCGAATATTTACCGGTGAAACGGTGGTCGGTCGCGGGAACAACAAGGGCATGTCCTGCGTTTACCGAACGCTGTCGGAGTAGATCGCTGGTCGATCGAACCTGATAGACGACCGGTGCACGTGTGAGGTGCACCACCGGCGGGGCGGTACGAACGCCGGAACCCTGCGGGGTTACGGCAATCGACTGATCCGGGATATACGGAGTAAGGACTGAGGGGAAGACGACATGGCAACCGACTATGACGCACCGCGGCGCACCGAATCCGACGAGGTGTCGGAGGATTCGCTCGAGGAGCTGAAGGCCCGCCGCAACGAGGCGCAGTCCGCCGTCGTGGACATCGACGAATCCGATACAGCGGAATCGTTCGAGCTTCCCGGCGCGGACTTGTCCGACGAGGTACTCAGCGTTCGGGTGGTCCCGAAGCAGGCGGACGAGTTCACCTGCTCGAGCTGTTTCCTCGTGCATCACCGCAGCCGACTGGCCACCGAGAAGGGTGGACAGCTCATCTGCATGGATTGCGCGCTCTAGCGGCAGGCAAGTGCGTGGCACCGTGCGGTCGATCGACCCGCATGGGCTACGCAGACTGATCCGCAGGGATCAGCGAGGAAGGGTCAGCCCGCGCTCGGGAGTCCGAGCGCGGCCAAGACCCGGTCCGGCCTACGCGTACTGACCAACCAGTACGGCGTGGGGTCGTCCGGGTCGTCCAGCACCAGCAATGCCATCGGGCCGATCCACGCCCGGTGCTGCACATAGGCGGCGGGGTCGAGTTGTCGGCCCAGCGCCGCACTCTTGGCCGTCGGCGCGACGGCCGCGGCGCGCGCGACGAAGCTCACCGGTAGGTGGGCGCGGTCGACGCGCAGTTCCGCCGTACCATCGTCGGCCACGGTGACATCCAGGCGATGCCTGCTCATCCACAACAGAATCCAGACCGGGACCGGCGCCAGCAACACGTACGGCAGCCAGGCCCGCAGACCCGGCGCGCCCATATGGATCTCGGCTGCGAGCAGGCCCGCGATCGCGAAGCCGACCGGCCACCACCACAGCGGCACCCACAGGCGCTCGGAGTAGGGCGACGGACCCTGCGCGCTCGGCGCGCCGTGGTCGGTGTCTGTGGTCGCGGTCGTCGGGGAATGGGGCTGGTCGGGCACCCCTCAACACTAGGTCACCGCACCAGGGCTGCGACGAGAAGGTCCGGCCTCGACCGCGTAGTCTCGACCGATGTGAACGCACTTGCACCGATTCCGCTGCGGCGGCTCGATCCCGGCATCCCTGTGCCGACGCGTGCCCATCCGGGTGACGCGGGCGTCGACCTCTGTACCACCGAGGATGTGATCATCGAACCGGGCGAGCGGGTGCTGGTCGGTACCGGGATCGCGATCGCGTTGCCGATGGGCACGGTCGGCTTGATCCACCCCCGGTCCGGCTTGGCGGCGAAGGCCGGTCTGTCGGTGGTCAACACGCCCGGCACGGTCGACGCGGGTTACCGCGGTGAGATCAAGGTGTGCCTGATCAACCACGACCCACGCACCGCCATCGAGCTGCGTCGCGGCGACCGCATCGCGCAGTTGCTGGTGCAGCGGGTCGAGTTGGTCGACTTCGCCGAGGTCGACGATCTCGACGACACCGCCCGTGGCACCGGCGGGTACGGGTCGAGCGGCGGGCATGCCAGCCTGGCCGACAAGGAGGCGTGATGGGTCTGTTCGGAAAGAAGAAGCGCGCGCGTGACGACGCCGCCGACGACTATGTCGAGTACGACGACGTCGAGTACGACGAGGCGGACTACGACTTGGACGCGGACTCCGACGAGTACGACACCGACGAGTTCCAGCGCCCCGACTTCGCGCGCCTGGACTTCGACGACGCTCCGACCGATGAGCGCATCTACGGCAATTTCGACCATGCCCCCGATGCCGCCGCGGGCCCCTACGACATCAGCGAGGTCTCCGACGAGGCCATCTCGCGTCGCCTCGATCTCGGCTCGGTGCTCATCCCGGTGCCCCAGGGCGGGCAGTTGCAGGTGGAGATGAGTCCCGACGGCACCCCGCAGGCGGTGCACCTGGCCACCGAGCACGGCAGGCTCACGGTCGCCGCCTACGCCGCGCCCAAGTCGGCGGGTCAGTGGCGCACGGTCGCCGCGGATCTGGCGGAGTCGCTGCGCGGTGACGGCGCGAGCGTGGCTGTCGAGAAGGGCCCGTGGGGCCGCGAGGTCAAGGCGATCACCGAGGGCGCCGACCTGCGTTTCATCGGTGTCGACGGTCCTCGCTGGATGATCCGGCTGGTCGCCGCAGGCCCCAAGGGCGCCGTCGACGACCGCAGCCCGCTGATCACCGCTGCCCGCGCGGTCCTGGCCGACGCCGTGGTCCGCCGCGGCACCGACCCCCTGCCCGTGCGCGACCCGCTCCCGGTGGTCCTGCCCCAGGAACTGGCCGAACAGCTGGCCGCCGCCCATCAGCAGCAGGTCCAGGCCCAGCAGGACGCGCTCGAGGCCCAGGCGGCCGCCGCGGCCGCTCCGCCGCCCTCGGCCCTCCCGCCGAAACTGCCGGACGAGCCGCGTCGAGGCGCGGACGGTTCGGCCATGCAGCAACTCGGCCTGAACTAGGCGTGGCTCCGCCGCCTCTCCGCGACTTTCGCCGGTCGTGGGGAGGCGGTTCGGCTGGTGACCTGGGCCTGCGGTTCGGAGCGGGTGTGGTGTCGGGGATATCCGAACGAGTTACCCATGTGTTCGCGAAATCAGTTGTCCTGCAAGGCTGTTCGTTGCGTGAGAGTCGCTGGTAGCAGCGCGCTCAACTCTGCGAACCCGGTGTGCCCGAGGATCGCCGGGTCGGCGCCCAGCTCGGCGAGTGTCACCCGGTGCAGTCGGGCTGACGGCAATGTTGCCGCCCATTCCTCAGCGACGGCGATCGGGTGGACCGGGTCGTCGCCGGCGCCGACGACGGCGACCGGCACGTCGTTGCCCGCCAAGTCGTCCAGCGACGGCCACGCGTACGCGGCGGCCTCGTCCAGCGCGGCGGGCAGATGTGGCCACTGCCCGCGCCAGGACTGGGTCAGTGCGTCGGCCAGCCAGGGTGGACTCGAGGCGCGCATTCGCTCCAGCACCGCCTCCAGACCGTCGGCTCGCAGTTGCTCGGCGGTAACCGCGGCGCTCAACGCGGCTGGGCACGCGGCGGTTTCGGCACCCGTCCAGGCGGGTAATGCTGTGATGACACCGACTACCGCGGTACGGTGCTCGGCTGCCCAGTCGAGTGCGATCGCGGCACCGAGGGAGATGCCCGCGGCCAGGACCGGACCGCGCGCCGCGGCAGCGTCCAAAGCCGCGGTACAGCTCCCGATCACGGCCTGCGGGTCCGGTTCGACGGCGTGGAAGGCGAGTCCGTACGCGAGGGCGGCAGGCCCGAACGCGCGGGCCGCGAAATCGGCGTCGGAGCCGGTCCCCGGCAGGGCGACCACGGTGACCTGGGGTGGGGTGCGCAACACCGACCGAGCGTAGCGGCCGGGCGTTTGCCCATCTACAGTGGCGGTGTACGGCCAACTAGCGGGAGAAGCGTGACATGTCGTCATCCACGGGCGGACACAAGTCGGGATCGGGTCCGGACTCGGGATATTTTCGCCGACTCGGTCGTCGTCTCACCGCCGATATCGACCAGCTCGACGCCGAGGAATTGGCCGAGACGGCCGATGCGTCCGGTGCCCGGCGGGCCAAGGATTGCTGTCGTGGCGAAGAGGCGACGATTCTGGGCAGACTCCGCAGTGTCGAGGCGTGTCCCAAGGCGGCCGGTGCCACCGTGCAGGCCGAGTTCTTCGACGGCACCGATGCCATCACCCTGGTGTGGATCGGGCGCAGGCGCATTCCCGGTATCGAACCGGGCAGGCGCATTCTGGTCCGTGGTCGCGTCGGCGACCGCGACGGCCGCAAGGTGATCTTCAACCCCTACTACGAATTGCGCGGGAACAGCTGACGTATGCCCTCCAGCGACGAGTACCGCACTGCCGCGGACCCCGAAGCCACCGTGGCGTTGCCCGTGGTCACCGATGAACAGGTGGACCCGGAGATCGACACCGAGGTCGACAAGGCCGAACAAACCTTGCTCGAGCAGCTCGGCGGTTTCAGCGGCCTGATCTATTCCACCCTCCCCGTTCTGGTTTTCGTCCCGGTGAACACCTTCGCGGGCCTCACCGTGGCCATCTGGGCCGCTCTCGGCGTCGCCGCCGCCATCCTGATCTGGCGACTGGTGCAGCGCAGCCCCATCCAGCCTGCCGTCTCCGGCTTCCTCGGCGTCGGCCTGTGCGCGCTCATCGCCCAGCGAGTGGGGGAGGCCAAGGGCTTCTTCCTGTTCGGCATCTACACCAGCCTGGTGTACGCGGGCGTGTTCGCGGTGTCGATCCTGCTGCGCAGGCCGCTGGTCGGGGTGATCTGGGGCGCGCTCAACGGGCACGGTCACCGCTGGCGGACCGACAAGCGCATCCGCAAGCTCTACGACCTGGCCACCGCGGTCTGGGTGGTCGTGTTCGGCGCCCGCTACCTGGTGCAGTCGCAGCTCTACGACACCGACCACACCACCTGGCTGGCCGTGGCGCGGATCGGCATGGGCTGGCCGCTCACCGCGGTCGCCCTGGTGGTCACCGTGTGGGCGGTGCGCCGCGCCGGGCACCTGCCCGCCGAGAAAGCCGACAAGCCCGGCGCCGGAACGGAATCCGTGCCCGCGTAAGGGTGGTCAGCGCGCCGCCGGAGGTGGGGAAGTACCCACCCTGGGGTATCTGGTCGCGACCGGCTGTTCGTCGCACGATCAATGCGTAGGAAAAACGCGATGATCGTGAGAGGACCGGCGACCATGATGGCAACCGAGCACCGAAATGAGCGACCGGCCACCGCAGCACGCCGCGACGCCGCCAAGACCCCGGCGCCCGTGCTGTCGGAGAGCAAGCGCCTCGGCGCCGAACTCGACGCGCTGATCGGCCCGGCCGCCGCCGGTGATCGCGACGCCGTCGCCGAGATCCTGCGCCTGGTGCACCCGGTGGTCCGCCGGTACTGCTCGGCCCGGATGGGCACCACCGGGCATCTCACCGTCACCGCCGACGATGTCACCCAGGAAGTTTTGATCGCCACTGTCACCGCCATCCCGCGCTACCGCGATCAGGGCAAGTCGTTCCTGGCCTTCGTCTACGGCATCGCCGCCAACAAGGTCTCCGACGCGTTCCGTCGCGGCAAGCACACTGCCTACCCCACGGCCGAGCTGCCCGACAGCGCCAGTACTTCGGCGGGTCCGGAGGAGTGGGTGCTGGCCTACGAGCGCCGCGCCGCCACCCTCGAACTGATGAAGGTGCTCGCGCCGAATCACCGAGAGGTGCTGCACATGCGCATCGTGCTCGGCTGGAGCGCGGCCCAGACCGCCGAGGCCATCGGCACCAGCCCTGGCGTGGTCCGGGTGATGCAGCACCGCGCGCTCAACAAGCTGCGCGCGGAACTGAAAGTGGCGTAGGGACTTACGGCCGCACGCCGTGCGTCGCCAGCGTGAGGCGCAGATCCTCTTCGGCCTCCACCGAGGTGACGAACAACAGTTCGTCGTCACCCTCGAACGGATCGTCGGGCTGCGGCACGATGACCCGGCCACCGCGCAGGATCGTCACCAGCGCGGTATCGCGCGGCATCTTCAAAGTCCGCACCGGCTTGCCTGCCAGCTGGGTGTCGGCGGGCAGGGTGATCTCGACCAGGTTGGCCTGCCCTTGCCGCAGCGTCATCAGCCGCACCAGATCACCCACCGATACGGCCTCCTCGACCAGCGAGGCGAGCAGCCGCGGCGTCGACACCGCCACGTCGACGCCCCACGACTCGTTGAACAGCCATTCGTTGCGCGGATCGTTGACTCGCGCCACCACCCGGCGCACCCCGAACTCGGTCTTGGCGAGCAGGGCGTGCACCAGATTCGCCTTGTCGTCGCCGGTGGCCGCGATCACCACCTCGTAGGTCTCGAGATCGGCGTTCTCCAGCAGCGACAGCTCGCAGGCGTCGGCGTGCACCCAGACGGCGTCGGGGATGGCGGCGGGGTCGATGTGGTCGAGCTGGCGTTCGAGCAGCATCACGCGGTGTCCGCCGCGTAGGAGTTCCCTGGCGATCGAGCGCCCGACCGCGCCCGCTCCGGCGATGGCGACCTTCATGTGTTCAGTCCTCGCTCAGTGGGGCCTTGGCGGCCAGGGCGATTGCCTCGCCGACTGTGCCGGACGTGGCCGCGACATAGACGACGTCGTCGGCCTGGACGATCGTCTTGGATTCGGGCAGCAGGCCCTGGCCGAAGCGCAGGATGAACGCCACCCGCACCTGCAGGTCGCGTTCCAGATCGCGCACCGTGCGACCGGACCAGTCCTCGTGCAGGGTCAGCTGGGTCACCGCGACCGCGCCGGTGGGGTCGCGCCAGGTGGTGGTCGAGTTGTCACCGATGAGGGTGCGCAGGAACCGGTCGGTGGTCCACGGCACGGTGGCGATGGTCGGGATGCCGAGTCGTTCGTACACCTCGGCGCGTTTGGCGTCGTAGATGCGAGCGACGACACGTTCGACGCCGAACATCTCTCTGGCCACTCGCGCCGAGATGATGTTGGAGTTGTCACCGGAGCTCACCGCGGCGAAGGCGTCGGCGCGCTCGATCCCCGCGCGGGTCAGCACCTCACGGTCGAAGCCGACGCCGATCACCTCCTGCCCGGTGAAGCCCTCACCGAGGCGGCGGAAGGCGGTGGGATCCCGGTCGATGACCGTGACCTCGTGACCCACCCGGGTCAGCGCACGCGCCAGTGACGAGCCGACACGCCCGCACCCCATGATCACTACGTACACCGTGCACCCTCGTTCCTTGCCTACCCGTGGCGTCCGGCAAGGACCGTACCCGCCGGATGCTCCCATCGCCCATTTTCCCCGCGCCGACGCGGGGCAAACAATCCGGACATCGCCGTGACGCCGGTGAACGTGCGCGCGAAGGTGCTGGTGAACTCCTCTATGCTCAGCCCGGTGTCCAAGTTGACGACGGCAGCCAAGCGTGTGCTGCTGGGCAGGCCGTTCCGTAGCGATTCGCTCGGCCACACGTTGTTGCCCAAGCGTATCGCTCTTCCGGTCTTCGCCTCCGACGCGATGTCGTCGGTCGCGTATGCCCCGGAGGAAATCTTCCTGGTGCTGTCGGCGGCGGGCATCTCGGCCTACGTGTACGCGCCGTGGGTCGGTCTTGCCGTAGCCCTGGTGATGGCGGTGGTCGTTGCCAGCTACCGGCAGAACGTGCACGCCTACCCTTCTGGTGGCGGCGACTACGAGGTCGCGACGAAGAACATCGGGCCCAATGCCGGTTTGACGGTCGGCAGCGCGCTACTGGTCGATTATGTGCTCACCGTGGCGGTGTCGATTTCGTCGGCCGCGTCCAATATCGGGTCGGCGATCCCGTTCGTCGCCACGCACAAGGTGTTGTTCGCGGTCGTGGCGATCGCGATCCTCACCGCGATCAACCTGCGTGGCATCCGCGAATCGGGGACCGCCTTCGCGATTCCCACCTACGCGTTCATCTTCGGCATGTTCGCGATGCTGGCCTGGGGCCTGTTCCGTACCTACGTGCTCGGCGACGACATCCAGGCCGAGTCCGCCGGTTTCGGGCTCAACGCCGAAGACGAGCACCTCTACGGCTTGGCCTTCGCCTTCCTGATCGCGCGTGCCTTCTCCTCCGGCTGTGCGGCGCTGACCGGTGTCGAGGCCATCAGCAACGGTGTGCCCGCGTTCCGTAAACCCAAGTCGCGCAATGCCGCGACCACCTTGCTGCTGCTGGGTTCCATCGCGATCGTGCTGCTGATGGGCATCATCATCCTGGCCCAGAAGATCCGCGTCGTGTACGCGCACGACCCCGCGCACCTGGTCGGCGCGCCCGCCGATTATCACCAGAAGACCCTCATCGCGCAGATCGCCGAAGCGGTGTTCCACGGCTTCCCGATCGGGTTCTTCTTCATCACCATCGTCACCGCCCTGATCCTGGTGCTGGCCGCCAACACTGCGTTCAACGGTTTCCCCGTGCTCGGTTCGATCCTGGCCCAGGATCGCTACCTGCCCCGTCAGCTGCACACCCGTGGCGACCGGCTCGCGTTCTCCAACGGCATCCTGTTCCTCTCGGGTGCCGCGATCGCGTTCGTGGTGTTCTTCGGCGCCGAGGTGACCAAGCTGATCCAGCTCTACATCGTGGGTGTGTTCGTCTCGTTCGTGCTGAGCCAGACCGGCATGCTGCGGCACTGGACGCGCCTGCTGCGTACCGAGACCGACCCGGCACAGCGCAGGCAGATGATGCGTTCCCGGGTGATCAACGCGATCGGTCTGACCGCGACGGGCGCCGTGCTGATGATCGTGCTGGTCACCAAGTTCTTCGCCGGCGCCTGGATCGCGATCCTGACGATGGTGGCGATCTTCGTCGTGATGAAGCTGATCCACAAGCACTACGACTCGGTCTCGCGCGAACTCGACGAATCCGACTGGGACGGCGTGCTGCCCAGCCGCACCCACTCACTGGTCCTGGTCTCCAAGCTGCATCTGCCCACGCGCCGCGCGCTGGCCTTCGCGCGCGCCACCCGCCCGGACACGCTGGAAGCGGTGACGGTCAACGTCGACGACGCCGACACCCGCAAGCTGGTGCGCGAATGGGAGAACAGCGAGATCAACGTGCCGTTGAAGGTGATCGAATCGCCCTATCGCGAGATCACCAAGCCGGTGCTCGAGTACGTCAAGCGGGTGCGCAAGGACGCTCCGCGCGACGTGGTCACCGTCTTCATTCCCGAATACGTGGTCGGCCACTGGTGGGAGCAGGTGCTGCACAACCAGTCCGCGCTGCGGTTGAAGGGCAGGTTGCTGTTCGAGCCCGGTGTGATGGTGACGAGCGTGCCGTGGCAGCTCAGTTCCTCCACCAGGGCCAAGCAGGCAGCCGATGTGAACGCACCGGGTTCGGTGCGCCGAGGTTTCGAACGACCAGGACGTCGCGAATGAGCGGCGCGCCGGTCGAGGGTGAGAGTGGGTGTGGCCGTGAGTGATTGGAGCGGACAAGAATTCGAGGTGCGCCTCGGGGCGCCCGGGCACGGTGGGTTCATCGTCGGGCGCCACGAGGGCCGGGTCGTGTTCGTGCGACACGGGCTACCCGGTGAGCTGGTGCGGGCGCGGGTGACCGAGGATCGCGGCGGTTCGTTCTGCCGGGCCGACGCGGTCGAGATCATCGAGGCGTCCCCGGACCGGGTGCCCGCGACCTGTCCGGTGTCCGGGCCGGGCGGTGCGGGGTGCTGTGACTTCTCCTTCGCGACGCCCGCGGCGCAGCGCGCGCTCAAGGCCACGGTGGTGGAAGAGCAGTTGCGCCGGTTGGCCAAGATCGAGCGTGAGGTGACGGTCGAGCCGATCGCCGGTGATTCGGGTGAGGTCACCGGTGGTTGGCGCACGCGGGTGCGGTTGGTCGTGGACGGCGCGGGGCGCGCCGGTGTGCACCGTCACCGCAGCACCGAGGTGATCGCGGATCTGCGCTGCCCGCAGCCTGTCGCCGGTGCGCTCGACGGCGTCGCGGACCGGTTGTGGACGCCGGGGGCCGATCTGGTCGTCGCGCTCGACGGTGACGGTGTTCGTCATATCGTGGAACTGGCCGAGACTCCTGCTTCCGGTCCCGCCGGTCGCCCGGAGACACCGCGTGGCGCGAGCCGCGGTCGTGGCCAGCGGCCGGGGCGTCGTCGTGAGTCGGCGCCGCCGACGGGTGACGAGCGTGGGGCGATCCGGGACCGGGCGGCTTCGCGGAAGTCGGCGATGAACGCGCCTCGTGAGGAGTGTGTGGTCGAGGGTTCGGGTCGCGTCGTCGAGTATGTGGCGGGGCGTCGCTGGGAGTTGTCGGCGACCGGGTTCTGGCAGGCGCATCGCGGTGCGGCGCAATGTTATTCGGACCTGATCGCCGAGTGGTCGGGGCTCGCTCCCGGCGGTTCGGGGTGGGATCTCTACGCCGGTGTGGGCGTGTTCGCTGCCCGCTTGGCCGAGCAGGTGGGGCAGACCGGGGCGGTGACCGGTGTCGAATCCGCTCGTTCGGCGGTTGTCGACGGAGTGGCGGCGCTGGGGGATCTGCCCTGGCTGGAATTGCGTAGTGAGCGGGTCGAGCCGTGGGCTCGAAGTGCTTCCGGTAGGCCCGATGTCGTGGTGCTCGATCCGCCGCGGGCGGGGGCGGGCAAGGATGTCGTCGCCGCTGTCGCCGATGCCGATCCGCGCCGGATCGTTCATATCGGTTGCGACCCGGCGGCTTTCGCTCGTGATCTGGGGTTGTACCTGGATGCCGGCTATCACCTGGCGGAGCTGCGGGCCTTCGACGCCTTCCCGGCGACGCACCATGTCGAATGCGTCGCGCTGCTCGACCGCTGAGTGTTCGGTGATCCCGGACGATTCCACCGATAGAAAGAGAGAGTTCGCGCTACATTGTCTCAATGGTGGACGTGAACGACGCACGCCGGTTCGTTGTCATCGGGGGTGGGCTGGCCGGGCTGGCCGCCGCCGTATGGCTGGCGGAAGCCGGTGAACAGGTGACCCTGCTGGAGCGGCGAGGTCGGCTCGGCGGCCGCACGCAGGCGATGCGGGTCGCCGAGGTGGACGACCTCGCCGACAACGGCCAGCACGTGGTGGCCAGCGGGTACCGGAGCCTGTGGCGGTATCTGGAGAGCGTGGGCACGCGGCACCACGTGGAATTCCCCGGCGCGGGGAGCCTGCGCTGGCCGGGTGGTCGCGCAGTCATGTTGCACACCAAGGGTTTCGCAGCCGTGCGCACACTGATGGGTGCGCATCCCGACGCGGGACCGCTGGAGCGGCTGCGTGCGCTGCGTTCCGCGCTCACCTTGGTGCGCCAAGCGCTGTGGCAGCCTGCCTACCTCGCCGACATCACCACCGACGAGTGGTTCCGGCGGCTGGCGATGCCGCCGAAAGCGCGCGAGGCCCTGTGGGATTGGCTCGCGCTCGGCATCGCCGCGGAACCGGTGGACAGGGAGTCGGCGAAGGTGTTCGCCGATGTGCTGGCCACCGGGGTCCGGATCGGGATGCGGACGCGCACAGGCGTGACGATCGGCTACCCCACCGTGGATCTGGACACCCTCTACATCGCCGGTGCCGAGAAGGTTTTCGAACGCCACGGGGTCGACGTGCGCTACCGGGCGGTGGCCCGCAAGGTCGTCATCGTCGACGGCAAGGCGACCGGGGTGCAGCTGGCGGACGGCTCGGTCGTCGACGCCGACGCGGTGATCTGCGCGGTTCCGAACACCAATATCGGCGGGCTCCTCGACGACCTGCCCGAACATGCCGAAATCTACGCTGCCGCAGACAAACTGGGGTTCACCCCGATCGTGAGCACGAACCTGTATCTGGACCGGCCGCTGAAAACCAAGTCGGCCATGGAGGCGCTGATCGGCGGCACCGGAGTGATCGATCAGGTCTTCGACCGGCAGCGCATGCATCAGCGCGCGCCCGATGGCACCTGGCTGTACTGCCTGACGACCAGCGGCGCCTACGAGCAGATCCACAAGAGCAACAGCGAGATCGTCGCCGAGCAAATGGATCTCATCCGCCGCTATTACCCGGAAGCCGCCGACGCTCAGGTCGTCACCGGTCATGTGGTGAAGATGCCGAAGGCGACCTTCTCCCAGGTTCTCGGCACCGACAACCTGCGCCCCGACCAGCGCACCTCGGTCCCGAACCTGATGCTGGCCGGCGATTGGACCCGCACGGACTGGTGCGCCACGATGGAAAGCGCCGTCCAGAGTGCCGAACGCGCCGTCGAAGCGCTGCTCGCGCAGCCGGAGTAGACCGGCCGCGCTAGTCGAGGGCCCAGGTGACGCGGACGCTTGCGCCGACTTCGGTTTCGCCGGGGACCACGGGAACCGGGGAGCCGGCCCGGGCCATCAGCATGGGGGAGGAGTCCATTTCCGCGCTGATGTCGTAGGCCCGGGACGTCGGCGGTGAGGTGTCCTCGGTGATCTGGAGGACAGCGCCCAGGCTCACCCCGGCGCGGGTCGCGTACTGCTCGGCTTTCGCCTTCGCGTCGTCGTAGGCCGCGTCGCGGGCTTGCTCGAGCAGGGGGGCCGGGTCGGCGACGCCCCGGGTGAGGCCGCCGAGGCGGACGTCGTCGCCGCCCGCGTTCACCGCGGCGGCGACCGTTTCGGCGGGGTCGATGCCGGTGCCTTCGCGCAGCGACACACTGAGGCCGGTGGAGGCCAGGTATCCGGCGATCTCGTTGCGCCCGTTGTCGGTGTAGACGGTTTCGGTGCGCACGCTCAGGCCGCTGGTGGCCATGTCCGCGTCACTCACCCCGGCGGTTCGCAGTGCCGCGACGACCGCGCTCACCCGGTCACCGGCACGCCCGTAGGCCCCGGCGACGGTGTCGGCGCGCGATTCCACCGACAACGTCAACCGGATCAGATCGGGGACCGCGCGCACCACGCCGCGCCCGAAGGTGGTCGTGCTCGCCTGCCAGGACTTCTTGCTCACCGCGGTACTCCTGTCGGTCGAAGGCTGCTGTGCTGCTCAACGTCTCGCGTGAGGACCGAGTTCCGCCGGGCGGTCAGTAGTTCTCGGCGTTGCCCGAGATGGTTCGGACAGTGGCTTCCATCTGCGCGTACGCCCCGGCCGCGAGCCGTTGCAGCAGGGCGAGTTTCAGTTGCGGGTGCTGCTGGGCGAGCTCGTCGAACACGGCCGTGCTCATCACCGCCACCCGCAGCCCGGTCTCGGCGACGATGTCGTTGACGAAATTCTCGCCGGTCAACATCGGGATCTCGCCGAACGACATCCCCGACGACAACGTCACCAACCGGTGCACCCGCCCGTCGGTACCGGCGAAGGTGGCCCGCACCCGCCCGGCGAGAATCAGGTACAGCCCGGACCGTGGCTCGCCGCGCTCGGCGATCACCTCGCCGCGGGCGAAGGTGCGGGCGACGAAATCCGCGCACAGCCGGTCCCGGTCGGCGGGGGCGAGTCCCACCAGCAGCGGATGCTCGTCGAGGTCGATCGACGCGGCGGCGCGCGTTCCCGGCGGCCGATGCCGGTCGAGCACGATGTCCTCACACCATTCGGTCGCGGTGTCGCGATCGACGAACACCCGCCCGCGCGGATCGTCCGGATCCAGACTCGACACCTCGTGACCGAGCTTGGCATCGGGATCGACCAGCGCCACCCGGCTGCCCCGGCGCACCAGCTCGGCCTGCAACTGCTCGACCATCCCGCGAGCCACCTGACTCACCTCACCGACCCGGCGCAGGTCGATCACCAGCGCGTCGAGCTCGTCGGCGTTGCCTTCGATCGCCCGCACCGCCCGTTCGGCACCGGCGAACAACAGGTCGCCGTGCAGCTCGTAGACCCGCGCACGGTCACCATGGGCGGCCAGCACCTCGGCATCCTCGGGGGTGCGGCGCAGTCGCGACGGCAGCTGCGCGACCGAGTAGTCGGCGCGGATCGCGGTGCGCGCCGATCGGGTCACGTGACAGAAGTGCAGTTCGAGCCGGCGCGACAGCTCCCGGCACGCCGCCACCCCGCGCACACTGTTGCCCTGTCCGTCCAGCCTCGGTGAATACACCGAGATCCCGAGCTGACCGGGCAGCACCGCGATGATCCCGCCGCCGACCCCGCTCTTGGCGGGCAGCCCGACCGTGGTCACCCAGTCACCGGCGGCGTTGTACATGCCGCAGGTGGTCATCACACTGAGCACCCGTTCGGTGAGCGAGGTCGACAGCGCCCGTTCACGAGTCTTCGGATTGACTCCGTTGTCGGCCAGGGTTGCCGCCATCACGGCCAGATCGGTGCAGGTGATCTCGATCGAGCACTGCCGGAAGTACCGGTCGACCACGTCGTCCGGATCGACGTCGATGATGCCGACCGAGCGCAACATGTACCCGATCGCCCGATTGCGGTACCCCGTGCGGGCTTCGGATTCGTAGACCGCCTCGTTCATCGTCAACTCGCGCCCGGCGAAGCGGGAGTAGCAGCGACGGACCCGCTCGAACTTGTCGGCGGCGTCGCGGCCGTCGATCAGCGAGGCCGCGGTGATGGCCCCGGAGTTGATCATCGGGTTGCTCGGGCGCTGAGTGTCGGGTTCGAGGCTGATCTCGTTGAACGGTTCACCCGACGGCTCCACGTCGATGTGCTCGGCCACCCCGTCGAGTCCGCGATCGGCCAGCGCCAGCGCGTAGGTGAACGGCTTGGAGATGGACTGGATGGTGAACCCGATGCCGGTGTCGCCGACCTGGTAGACGAGTCCGTCGGCGGTCGCCAGGCACAGTCCGAACGAATCCGGTGCGACGGCGGCGAGCTCGGGGATGTAGTCGGCGGGTGCGCCGGAGGTGTCGTCGCGACAGACCGCGTACACCTCGTCGAGCATGCCCGCCACCACACCCGGGTCGATCGTGCGCGTCGCGCCGTGCGGTCGAGTCACAGCGTCACTGTAGGTCGCAGCGCTGGTGGCCCGGTCCTGGACGCGCGGGGGAGATTGTCCTCACAGCCCAGAACTCGGTGAGGTAAGCCTTGGTCGAACCCGATTTCCGCCCGCGCGTCCTGTTCACCGGGCCTGCGGCGGTATCGTCGTCGCGACCGTAGCGCTCGCCGTGCCCGTGCTGGGAAGGGCCCGCGAGCCTGTGCCCGTCCCGCGGGCAAATACACTGGGCTGATCACAATGTAGTCCGGAGGGAGCGAGTTCAGGTGGGAGTGCTGTCGCGGGTGGATTCACCCGAAGATCTGCGCCGGCTGAGCGTGCCGCAGCTGCGGGAACTGGCGGACGAGATCCGCGAGTTCCTGGTGCAGAAGGTCGCCGCCACCGGAGGCCATCTCGGCCCCAATCTCGGGGTGGTCGAGCTGACCATCGCCTTACACCGGATTTTCGATTCGCCCGCCGATCCGTTGATCTTCGACACCGGCCACCAGGCGTATGTGCACAAGATCCTCACCGGTCGCAAGGATCGCTTCGACTCGCTGCGCAGCCGTGACGGTCTGTCGGGCTACCCGAGCCGCGCCGAGAGCGAACACGACTGGGTCGAGTCCTCACACGCGTCGGCCGCGCTGTCCTACGTCGACGGCCTCGCGAAGGCGTTCGCGCTCACCGATCAGGACCGCACCCCGGTCGCGATCGTCGGGGACGGCGCGCTCACCGGCGGTATGTGCTGGGAGGCGCTCAACAACATCGCGGGTGCGCCCGATCGCCCGGTGGTGGTGGTGGTCAACGACAACGGCCGTTCCTATGCCCCCACGATCGGTGGACTCGCCGACCGGCTGACCGCCCTGCGTACCCAGCCTGCCTACGAGCACGCGCTCGACGCCGGGAAACGCATCCTGAAAAGCATTCCCGCCGTGGGTGATTCGGCGTACTCGATGGTTCACGCGCTCAAGGCCGGGATCAAAGACGCGGTGAGCCCGCAGGAACTGTTCTCCGATCTGGGCATGAAGTACGTCGGCCCGGTCGACGGCCACGATCTCGTCGCGCTCGAAGCGGCGATGCGGCGCGCCAAGGACTTCGGCGGTCCGGTCGTCGTGCACGTGGTCACCCGCAAGGGCAACGGCTACGAGCACGCCGAGAACCACGTCGCCGACCAGATGCACGCCTGCGACCCGATCGACCCGCTCACCGGCCGCCCGCTGGCGGGCAAGAAGGCCAAGGGCTGGACCGCGGTGTTCTCCGAGGAGCTCATCGAACACGGTGCGCGCCGCGACGACATCGTCGCCATCACCGCCGCCATGCCGGGCCCCACCGGCCTGGCCGCGTTCGGCGAACGCTTCCCCGAGCGCATGTTCGACGTCGGCATCGCCGAACAGCACGGCATGGCTTCGGCCGCCGGTCTGGCACTGGGTGGTATGCACCCGGTGGTCGCCATCTACGCCACCTTTCTCAACCGCGCGTTCGACCAGCTCCTGATGGACGTGGCACTGCTGAAGCAGCCCGTCACGGTCGTGCTGGATCGCGCGGGTATCACCGGCCCCGACGGCGCCAGCCACAACGGCATGTGGGACTTCTCGCTGCTGGGCATCATCCCCGGCATCCGGGTCGCGGCCCCGCGCGACGGTGCCACGTTGCGGGAGGAGTTGGCCGAAGCGCTCGCCGTCTCCGACGGCCCGACCGTGCTGCGGTTCCCGAAAGGCAGTGTCGCCGAGGACATCACGGCCGTGGAACGTCTCGACGGGCTGGATGTGCTGCGACTGGCCGTGCCCGGTGCGGGCTCCGCCCAGTCCCAGCACGGTGACGTCCTGATCGTCGCCGTCGGCCCGTTCGCCGACACCGCGATGAAGGTCGCCGAACTTCTCGAACCCCAAGGCATTTCGGTCACCGTCGTCGATCCGCGCTGGGTCATCCCGGTGTCGGACACCTTGGTCAAGCTCGCGGAGAACTACCGCCTCGTGGTCACCGTCGAAGACGGCGGCCTGCACGGCGGCATCGGCTCCACCGTCTCCGCTCGCCTGCGCGACGCGGGCCTGGACGTCCCCACCCGCGATCTCGGTGTGCCCCAGCAGTTCCTGGACCACGCCTCCCGCAACGAGATCCTCGAAGAACTCGGCCTCACCCCCGACTCCATCGCCCAGCGAATCGGCGGCTGGCTGCAATCACGCTGATCAGAGCCGGATAACGCCCGCCGCGTGTCGGGCGTTGTCCGCCTCGGGCGTTGCGTACCCTCGCTGCCGAACGGTCCACTCGGGATTCCGATCGGCGGGAGAGTTCATGGCGAAGGTGGCGATCGTCGGGGCGGGCGTGATCGGTATCGGCTGGGCGAGGCTCTTCGCCCGGGGCGGCTGGGACGTCGCACTGGCCGATCCGCGACCCGACCTCGAACAGATCGTGGCCGACGATCTGCCGGGTCTGCCGGTCACCGCCCACGCCGAGGCCGGATCGGCCGCCGAGGGCGTCGACTATGTGCAGGAGGCAGGCCCGGAACGGCTCGAGTTCAAGCACGAGGTCTTCGCCGAGCTGGCCGCAGCCACCGCCGACGACGTGGTGCTCGCCTCCTCCTCGTCCTCGCTGCTGCCCACCGACATCGCCCAGGGCAGCTCCGCGGCGGACCGCATCCTGATCGGCCACCCGTTCAACCCGGCGGACCTGATGCCCCTCGTCGAGGTGGTTCCCGGCGCGAAGACGACCGATGTGGCGATGGACCGGGCGATGACGGTCTATCGCGAGCTGGGCAAGACACCGATCCGGTTGCAGCGCGAGATCCCTGGTTTCGTCGGCAACCGCCTGCAGAAGGTCTTCAACGACCAGGCGATCTACCTGGTGCAACAGGGCATCATCGCCGCGGAAGACCTCGACGACCTGGTCAAAGCTTCGCTCGGACTGCGCTGGGCCACCGTCGGCCCGTTCGAGGGCATGAACCTCGGCGGCGGCCCCGCGGGCATCCGCCATCTGATGGACAACGTCGGCTCCCAGATGACCTTCGACATCGGCTCACCGGACAAGTCGGCCATGGGCATGGTGGTCCAGCAAGTCGACGCCGCGTACGGCAACGGCGAGCAGCAGTACGAGCAGGGCGTGTCGGCCCGCGACGAGAAGACCCGCGCGATCCTGCACGCCCTCGGTGAGGATGCCTGAGACCGCGCGGCCCGACGGCGTCTAGTGGCCGGGCCGCCGGGCGACGACGGCGAAATTCAACGGGATGCGCGGTGCGCCGTCGGGCAATGTCCATCCCTGCTCGCAGGGTACGAGATCGGCGAACGCGGGCCAGTCCATAGTGGGCAGCTCGGTCAGCGCCTCGATGACGAGCCCGGCTCCGAGCAGCGCGCCGACGATCTCGCCCAGGTCGTGGCGCCACTCATGATTGGTCGTGTGCGCGATCTGCCCTTCGGATTCCTCGGTGTAGGTCCCCGAGTCCGAGTAGCTGCGAGCGCCGCCACCGCCGAGATAGTCGTCGTCGATCTCCCACGGTTCGAACTGCATCGCACCCAGAATCGGATGGTCGTCGCGGATCACGAACACCCCGCCCGGTTCGAGCAGGTCATGGATCGACCGCGCCCACGCGGTGAGCTCCGGCAGCCAGACGATGGTTCCCGCACTGGTCACGATGGTGTCGAAGCGCCGATCGAGCAGGGAGGAGGCGAACCGCGCGTCGCCTTCGACCCAGGTGATGTCGCGACCGTCGGCCTCGGCGATCCGCGCGGCGTGCCGCAGCGAGTTCGGCGACAGATCCAGTCCGTGTACCTCGATCGCGCCCAATCGCGCCCAGGACACGGTGTCCGTCCCGATGTGACACTGCAGATGTAGCAGGGATCGCCCCCGGATCCCGGATTCCGGTAGGTGCGGGGCCAGTACCGCGAGATCGTTGCGCACCACCGAGGAAATGTCGTCCGGATCGGCCAGAAAGGCGTCGACGTCGTACATCCGCGAACGCGCGTGCACGTCGGCCCGGTCGTCCCAATTCGCGCGGTTGGCGGCGATCGCTTCGGCTTCGAGCACGGCATGACCTTTCGACGGCGGTGTGACGGCGAGGATCAACGCTAGTTGTCGGGCCACCGTCGGGTCGACTGATTTTGTGCCGCCGGGTCTCTCGGCACGTATTGGGCTGCCGAGACGCGTCGCTCAGGGCGTGCGGCGGATCGGGGAGTATTCCTGTTCGGGCCGGCCGGTGGTGCCGTAGCGAAGTTGCATGCGTAGATCGGCGGTGGTGACGAGGGCAGCCAGGTAGCGCTGGGCGGTGGCCCGCGAGATTCCGATGGCGGTGGCGACCTCGCCCGCCGACATCGGGGCAGTGGCCCCCTGCACCGCTCGGAGTACGAGTTCCCTGGTGGGAGAGGCGGCGGCGGAGCCCCGGTCCGGGGTGGCCGGGGTGGGCCGCAGCGCGTCGAGTGCCGCGTCGACCTCGCGTGCGCTCACCTCGGGGACGGCGAGGATTCTGCGGTAACGGGCATAGCCGGCCAGTCGGGCGGCGAGGACGGTGTGATCGAACGGTTTCACCAGATACGCCAGCGCTCCCGCCGCCGAGGCGGCGCGGACCGTGGCCGATTCGGTGGCAGCGGTGAGCATCATGGCGTCGCAGTGCAATTCGCGTACCAGGTCGATGCCCGAACCATCCGGCAGATAGACGTCGACCAAGGCGAGATCGATGGCGGTCGTGGCGAGTGCCTGCCGGGCGGCGGCAACGGTGTTGACGACCGCGCCGACAGCGAATCCGGGTAGCGCGCCGACGATTCCGGCATGCATGTTCGCCACCCGGAAGTCGTCATCGACCACGAGCACGGTGTAGTCGGGCCGGTTCACGACACTTCTCCCTCGCTGAGCACGCCGGGTAGGCGCGCGATGAACTCCGCCCCGCTCAGTTGTCCACCGGTGCCGGCGGCCGAGGCCAACCACACATCGCCACCGAGCGCCCGAGCGACCTGCCGCGACAACGCCAGCCCCACCCCGCGACCCCCTGGCACCCCGCCACCGTGTTTCGTCGAAACCCCGTCGGCGAACAGCGAATCCACCAATTCCGGTCCGATTCCCGGGCCGCTGTCGGCGACGGTGATGTGCAGCGTGGATCCCTCCTGCACCAACTCGACCTCGACGAGCGCGCGGGCCTGCGCGCCGGACTCGTCCGCCACGGAATCATCGCGGATGCGTGCGTCGAACTCGGCGGGCACGTCCGGCCCCGTGGCGGCTTCGACGACGCGCACGGCATCGATGGCATTGTCGAGCAGATTGCCCAGCACTGTCGTCACATCCACCGGCGCACCGAGATTCGCGTCCACCCAGGTGCTCGGCCCCAGCCGCAACGACACCCCGTTCTCCCTGGCATGAGCGGCCTTGGCGGCGAGAAACGCTTGCAGATACGGATCGCGCACCGCATCGATCCCCGGCATCGCGGCACCGAGCGGCCCCGACCCGAGCAGCTCGTCGATGTATTTCGCGGCCTCGCTGGGCCGATCGCCGTGCAGCAACCCACTGAGCAGATGCAATCGGTTGGCGAACTCGTGCCGCTGCGCTCGCAACACCGTGCTCATCGACCGCACCGCGTCCAGCTGCCGGGTCAGCGACTCCACATCGGTCCGATCGCGCACATCGAGCACCGCCCCCAGCGCGCGCCCCTCGCGGGTCACCGTCCTGGCGGTGACCACGACGATCCGATCGCCGACCGCCGCCTGCACCGGCTGCCCGTCGGCGGCGCGAAACGCCTCGAGCACGCGCGGCGTGAGCCCGATCGAATCCACCGAACGTCCACTGTCCCCGTCGATTCCGAGCAGGGCGCGCGCCTCGTCGTTGATCACCGTCGTGCGCCACCTGGCATCGACCGCGACCACCCCCACGCCGATCCCGTGCAGCACCACATCCTGTTCGCGCACCAGTTCGGCCAGCTCGGCGGGCTGCAAGCCCAGGGTCAACCCGTGCCACCGCCGTGCCAGCAACACCGACCCCGCGATCCCCGCGAACAGCGCGCCCATCACCAGGACGGCGGCCCGGCGCAGGTCGCTCACCAGCTGATCGCTCACCGCCTCGGTGGAGATGCCGACACTCACCTCGCCCACCACCCGATCCGAACCGGGCTCGCGCACCGGCACTTTCGCCCGCACCGAGTCGCCGAGTGTGCCGTGCTCGCGAATCACCACCTCGCGCCCTGCCAACGCCTCCGAGGGATCCGTGCTCACCTTCTGACCCAGCCGCGCCGGGTCGGGATGCGCCAACCGCAACCCCGCGTCATCGGTGATCACCACGAACAGTGCCCCCGTCCGCAGGCGCGCCGCCTCGGCCGTCTGCTCCAGTTCCCCGCTCGCGAGCTCCGCGCGGAGCAATGGCCCCGGCTCCAGCGCCGCGTACCGGGCGACCTCCTCGCGCACCACCGGATCACTGGCGACGGTGCGCGCGATGGCCAGAGCCCGCTGCCCGTACTCGGCCGACAACCGCTGATCGCTCAGGTAGGCGAACACCCCGAACGCCAGCCCCAGGATCAACGCCACCAGCGCGACCTGCAGCAACACGATCTGCGTCCGCAGCCGGACACCACGGGGGAACAGCCTCACCGGCTCAGTGTAGGCACCCCCGGTGACCATGAGCACAATGCGCACAACGTCCGTATCGCTGCTTGCGCCGGTTGTGCGCACAAGCGCGCGCCCTGTGACCCACAACACTTACCTTTCGATAGCGGCCGCGCATCACACCAAGGCGGCGCCGGACACAGGAGCAGCAATGAGCAATCCACTCATCGAACTCCGGGGCGCGACGAAGCGCTTTCCCGGAACCGACGGTGGCATCCACACCGCGGTGAAGAACATCGACTTCACCGTCGCGCCAGGCGAATTCGTCGCGGTGGTCGGCCCGACCGGCTGTGGCAAGTCCACCACCCTCTCCCTGGTCTCGGGCCTCGAGCCCACCTCGGCGGGGCGCACGCTGGTGCGCGGCAAGGATGTCGACGGCATCCCCGACGCATCGGCTACATGTTCCAGCAGGATGCCGTGCTGCCGTGGCGCAGCGTGCTCGACAATGTCGCGCTCGGCCCGCGCTTTCGTGGCGTGTCCAAAGCCGAGGCGAAGGCGAAGGCCGCCGAATGGGTGCGCATCGTGGGTCTTGCTGGATTCGAGGACTATTACCCGCACCAGCTCTCCGGCGGCATGCGCAAGCGCGTGGCACTGGCCCAGACCCTGGTGAACGAACCCGAGATCATGCTCATGGACGAGCCGTTCAGCGCGCTCGACGTCCAGACTCGCCAGCTCATGCAGGACGAACTGCTGCGCGTGTGGGCAGGCACCGACGCCGCGGTGATCTTCGTGACCCACGACCTCGAGGAGGCCATCGCCCTGGCCGACCGGGTCGTGGTGATGACCGCGAGCCCCGCGACCGTCTGCGGTGACTTCCGCGTAACCCTCGAACGTCCGCGCAATGTCGAAGAGGTGCGCCTCACCGAGGAATTCCGCGACCTCTACCGGGAAATCTGGGAAACGCTGCGCGATCAGGTCGAGGCGGCTCGCACGAAGGGAGCGACCCGTGTCGCTTGAGACGATGACCGCGATCGCCGCGACAGCGCCGGAGGTCGAGGCGGAATCCGAGGAGCAGATCCTGGCCCGGGTGAAGGCCAAGAACCGCAAGTCCAAGCTGCGGGTGTGGGGTCTGCGGGCCGCGCTGATCGTGCTGTGGCTGGGATCGTGGGAGCTGGTCGCCAGCGTCTGGATCGACCCGTTCTTCTACTCCAAGCCCTCCCTGATCTGGGATCGGCTGGTCGAATGGTTCACCGAGGGAACGCAGTTCGGGTCGATCTGGCTGCAGATCTTCACCACCGTGCAGGAAGCCGTGCTCGGCTTCGTGATCGGCACCGTCGCCGGTGTCGTGCTGGGCACCTTGCTCGGCCGCAGCCGCTACTGGGCCGACGTGCTCGCCCCGTTCATCAAGGCGCTCAACGCCGTGCCCCGCATCGTGCTGGCCTCGCTGTTCATCATCTGGTTCGGCTTGGGTCTGAGTTCCAAGGTCGCGACCGTGGTGGTGCTGGTGTTCTTCGCCGTGTTCTTCAACGCCTTCACCGGCGCCAGGGAAGTCGACGGCAATGTCATCAACAACGCCCGCATCCTGGGTGCGAGTAAACGTCAGATCCTCGGCTCCATCGTGCTGCCCAGCGCCACGACCTGGATCCTGTCCAGCCTGCACACCGCCTTCGGGTTCGCGCTGATCGGCGCGGTCGTCGGTGAATACGCCGGTGCCAGTAAAGGTTTGGGCCTGCTGATCTCCAACGCCCAGGGCACCTTCGACGCGGCAGGCATCTACGCGGGCATGATCATCATCACCGTGGTCGCCCTGATCGCGGAATCGCTCATCGGCTTCGCGGAAGGGCGGCTGCTGAAATGGCGTCCCTCGCAGGCACAGTCGGGTCACGGGGTGTAGACGATGAGATACCGCAAGCCCTTCGCACTGGCGCTGCTCGCGATCAGTTCGCTGCTGCTGGCCACCGGATGCCGCGATTCGCGGTCCATCCCGATGGCCGACGGCAGACCCCAGATCACCATCATGGTCGGCGGTCTGGAGAAGGTGATCTACCTGCCCGCGATGCTCGCCCAGCAGCTCGGTGCGTTCGAGGCCAACGACATCGACGTGAAGCTGCTCGGCGAGCAGTCCGGCGCCAGCGCGGAAACCGCCCTGCTCACCGGTGACGTCCAGGCCGTGGTCGGCTTCTACGACCACACCATCGATCTCCAGGCCAAAGACCAGTGCCTGCAGACCGTGGTCCAATTCGCCGACGTGCCAGGCGAAGTGGAACTGGTCTCCACCGCCGACGCCGACGCCATACGCTCGCCCGCCGACTTCCGCGGCCGCAACCTCGGCGTCACCTCGCTCGGCTCGTCGACCGACTTCCTCACCCAGGCGCTGGCCGGTCAGGAGGGTCTGAGCACCTCCGACTACACCAGGGTGAAAGTCGGTGCGGGACAAACCTTCATCGCGGGCATGAACCACGACGGCATCGACGCGGGCATGACCACCGACCCCACCGTGGCGAAAATGGTCCAGTCCGGTGACGCGAAGATCCTCACCGACATGCGCAACGAGGAAGGCACCCGCGCCGCACTCGGCGGCCTGTACCCCGCCTCATCGCTGTACATGAAGTGTGACACCGTTTCCGCGCACCCGGAGATCGTCCAGAAACTGGCCAGCGCCTTCGTCCAGACCCTGCGCTGGATCGACACCCACAACCCCGACGAGATCGCCGCGAAGATGCCGTCCCAATACGCCGGCAGCGACCCCGCCCTCTACGCGAAATCCATCCGCGACTCGATCGGCATGTTCAACGGCGACGGCCTGATGAAACCCGATGGCGCCCAGAACGTCCTCCGCATCCTGGGCCGATACTCCCGCAATGTGGCCCCCGTCCGGGACCGCATCGACCTCGAAGCCACCTACACCAACCAATTCGTCGAACAAGCGCACCGAACCCCGGCCCAGTAACGCCATCGACCCCTGCCGTGACTCATGGCAGGGGTCGATGCGTGTCTATCGGTAGGCGGGTTCGTTGTCTTCGCGATAGATCGCGATGGCCGATTTCATCAACCGCACCAACGACCCTCGGGCATCGCCGGTATCACCCGGTCGCGCCTTGATCACAGAGCCTCGTTCGGTGACCAGGTAGCGCCCATCCGGGAAATCCATCACGTGGAAGCCCTGTCCGGGTTGTGGCCGGTTGTCCGTCGCGGCGCCCGGATAGCCCGCCACGTATACCAGCGTCGACCGGGGTCGCCCGAAGAAATCATCCGCCTTCTGCTGCGGCGTGCGCCGGTCGGCCGCCCACGGATCGTAGGGTGCTTCCTCGTCGAAGTCGTTGCTGTTCATCGAGAACACGTCCCCGCCCGCCGCCCCCGTCTTCGGCAGCCGGGCAAGGAGCTTGTCGGGCAGCTGTTCGATCTCGAGCATGCTCATCCGGATGTCACCGCCCTCGTGGTCGAGCGGCACCCGCTGCTGTTCCACCAGCACCGCCTGCTGCCCCCGCACCGCCGCGAACGACCGCAACTTCTCCCCGTCGCCGTACCCGGCGAGCTCGAATCGCGCTTCCGGCTCGAGCAGAATTTGCAGCGCCGCGTCCAGCGAGTGGTCGAACATCGGCAGAATCCGGTGGGCCTCGTCCTGCCACAGCCGGTCGTAGTCGTCCACGGTCACCGCGTCCGCCTGCGTTTGCAACGGATAGGGGAGCACATCGCGATCCGCCGCGCGCCACAGCACCGTGAACCCGAGCGCACTGAACTGCCACTGTCCCTGGCTCATGCGCCGATCACCGGTGGCACCGTCTTGGCCCGCTGATCCTCGCTGAGCCCCGTGAGTTCTTCACCGTTCTCCTGATTGATCAGATAGTCCTTCGTCCCGGATTCCTTCTCGTCATCGCCCTTCCCGCCCTTCCCGCCACCGGCACCCATACCGCCCATGCCCGACATCCCGCGGCCCGAACCGGCGGAACCCGCCCCTCCTGCACCGGCACCGCCCTTTCCCGCAGCTGCGCCACCCGGAGTGCCCGGAACGGCCGCTCCTGGCACACCGGAACCCGGTGTCCCCGCACCGGGCGAACCGCCACCCGGAGAACCGCCGGTCCCCATCGGCGTCGTCGACGCGGGAGTGGTGCCGGTCGGTGAAGTCGGCGTGGTCGGCACGGTGGACTGCGGTGTCGTCGCCGCAGGCTCCGTGCTCGACGGTGTCGTGTCGTCGCCGGTGTCGTCGTCGGAGGGGTCCTCCGTCGTCGGCGTCTCGGTGGTCGGCTGTTCGGTCGTGGGCTGTTCGGTGGTGGGCTGTTGCGTGGTCGACTTCTTGTCGGTGGTGTCGTCCTTGCTGCCGTTGTCATCGCCCGGCTTCGAGCCGGTATCCAAGGGGTTGTACGGCTGGGGGACGAGTGGGACGTCGGTGTCCGCGATCTTGATCGCCTCGTAATAGATGCCCTTGACCACCTCCGCCCCTTCCGATTTCGCGGTATCGGCGTTGTGGCTGTCCATCTTCCAGGTGGGTCCGGGGATGTAGCTCGCGATCCCGCTGAGCGTGGAGCCTTCGTGCGGCTGGACCCGATCCTTGGCGATCTGCATGGCCGACTCGACCACCTTCACCTTCTCGGCCATCATCTGCGCCGACGACAGCAGGTTTCCCGACTTCTCGACATAGTCCTTGATGCCCGCACCGGCGCTGGCTCCCGCGTTACCGGTCCACTTCTCCCCGATCGCTTTCCCGATTTCGGCGTCGTAGGTCTTGAAACCCTGTTCGAGCTTGTTGCGCAGGGTCTCCCAGCGGGTGTGCAGCGTGTTGACATCGGTCATCGACATCGCGGAGACCCGCTCGTACAGGTCCGACATCTGACTCGGTTCGTCGTACGAGACGACCTGCGGCTTCTGATAGGCGCCGTCGAATTCGTTTTTCAACTCCGCCAACCGATTCCGTGCGATATGCGCGTCCGGGCTCTCGTCCGTCGAGCGGGTCGGCTTGCTACCGTCGGCGTAATCCTTCAACGAGAGGTATGTGCTACCTCCCGGAATGGAGTTGACGACTGCCCTACCGACGACATTGTCCAAGAATGACATTCTTAACCACCACTGGGAAGGTTGGCGCCCTGTGAAGTCAGCGCTTGCGCTTGGGCTACTTGCTGGTCTTCGTACTTCTTCACCGAGATCTCGATGGTGTCGCGGATGAGCTCGAGGACCGCGATATGTTCCTCGAAGGCGGTGTTGAAATCTCGTTCTCCACCAATGGCTTTCATGCCCAGCATCTTGGCGAGTTCGTCGGCGGCAGTGAACCGTCCAAGGCCGGTGACCGTCGATAGCGGTTGCAGGTCGCTCTTGAGCCGGATGAACAGCGCTATCTGATTGTTGCTCGCATCGCGGCAGCTTGTCGCAACCGAGGGATCCAGGTAGAGGCGACCAGCTTTTGCCTCCTCGTTCAGGTATTGCCAGCGGGACTTCTCATCAGTTGGAGCCATCGCACCCCCTAATCTTCTAGATGGTTCACTTCGGAAACAGTGGAACAATCGCTTCGGCAATGGGATCGAGACGCTCGCAGGGCGGCATCGACTTCGACTTCGTACTGATATTCAGCAGGTCGATTTGTGCGAGCCCGCTTGCGGTCGGGAATGCGATGGAGCATTCCTCGTTCGCGTCGTTGTGGGTTTGCCGGTACTGCACGCCGCTACGTCCCGCGACGACGACATCAGTAAATGCGATATTTGTAGGTTTTTCTCGCACTTCTTTGACAGTGTGGATCGTCGAATACACGTGGATGCCGTAATTCGGAGGGAACTCGGCATCTTCCCACCCGCAGATCTTCCACCCTGGTTCTTCTGCCCCAAGAATCCCCGACCGCTCGGATGCCACATCCAACCCTAGGCTCGTAAGCATCGAGTCGGGGATCTGCGTGCACGGATCCCACAATGCAGCGGTAGCCGCAGCTTGATCCGTGGTCGCACTCGGTTGCGCGTTCCCACTCTCAGTGGAAGAACACCCCGCCACCGCAAGCACCCCACACAACACCGCGCTCACCAACACAGACCGTCGCCGCACGAGCATCCTCCGTCTTCCCCGATCACCGAGCCACACCGTCCGGCCGAGCCCGCACCAACCCACGGCCGTCCGCATGCTCCCCGCACTCGGCCACCCCGTCGTTGCGCACAGCCTACGACACCACTGCACCCAATTCACCTCACCGCCCCCGCCCCATGAAACCTCCTCGACTCCACCGAGTTCCGCCGTGCGAGAGTGCAGACAACCTTCGACAACAACCCACGGCGACACCCGACGGTGGCGAGTCATGCGCTCGAACATCGATCCACCCCACCCACAGCATCACACTCAATCGGCCACTGAGATGGCACTCCTTCACACCCTTAGACGCACCGAAGCCCCTTCCGGTTCCATCGATTTCACCGCACGGACCAACCCTGTCGTATCCGCTACGCTCGGCCATTGGCACTGCGTGCCGCAGGTCTGACATACCGGTATTTCCGGTCGTTGTGGCCTGGTCGATCAGGTTCGACATCGCAGGTCGCGGGCAGGGTGTGCCTGCCGTCCTGGGGTGGCATCACACGAGGGGCGGGGCAGCGAAGATGACAAGCGCAGGCGGGGAACTCAGCATCTCCCCGGACAAGATCAAAACCCACGCCACCAACGTCACCTCGGCTGGTTCGGGGTTGACCGAAGCACTCGAAGCAGCCCAAGCCGTCTCGGCCCCCTCGGATGCGTTCGGGAAACTGTGTGCCTTCCTCGGGCCGTTGTTCGTCGATTCGGTCGAGACCGATGGCATCGACGCGATCCAGGCCGCGATCGATGCCTTCGGTGACACCAGTTCGAACCTGACTGCGGTTGCTGATGCGTTCACTACCCGTGACACCACCAACGCCACTGCGCTCAAGACTCAAGAGTCCGGTCTGTAATGGCCGCGAACCCGTTGATCGCGGCGAAGGAAGACACCACCGACTGGTCCACCGGTATCAGTTTGGTCAGCTCGGTCACCGACCTGTCCGACGCGATCTCGGGCGGTTCCTGGATCGAAGTCGGTCTGGGTGTCGTCGGTCTCGGTGCCGAAGCAGTCTCCCTGGTGGTCGACCCGCTCGGTACCTTGGCTGGTTACGGCGTGGGTTGGTTGATCGAACACTGCCAACCCCTCCAAGATGCACTGGATTGGATCGCCGGCGATCCCGCCCAGATCGAGGCCTACGCTAAAACCTGGGACAACGTCGCCGCCCGGATCAGCGAGGTAGCGACCGCCCAAAACGCCGCGGTCACAGCCGATGTCGCGGATTGGACCGGTCAAACCGCCACCGCCTACAAGTCAGCGGCGTCGAACACCACGAACCTGCTCACCGCGGCCAACACCGCCGCGACCGCGGCAGCCTCGGCGATCCGGATGGCGGGTGGGATCGTGGCCGCGGTCCGCGAAACCGTGCGTGACCTGGTCGCCCAAACCGTCGGTCGCCTTGCGGTGTGGGCGGCGGAGTTGGTGTTCTCGGTCGGTTTGGCGACTCCGTTGGTCGCGGTCCAGGCCACCGCGTATATCGCGAAGACTGTCGCGACGATTTCGAAGTTGTTCTCGAAGTTGGCTAAGACGATGTCGAAGCTGAAGCCGTTGCTCAAGCAGTTGAAGTCGGCGTTCGGTGATATCGCGAAGGCGTTCAAGAATACCCCGTCGAAGACCTCGAAGAACGCTGACACCACCACCACTAGTCCTGCGGCCGCGAAGAACACCGACACCTCGACAACACCGTCGACTACGAAACAGCCGGACACGCCCACGAATCCGGCCAGTACACCTGATACACCGTCGAAGACAACTGATAACCCGGACACCCCAGGGACCACGAAACCGGCGAGCACGCCGGAGACGAGCAAGCTTCCCGACCAGTCCGGCTCCGAGAAGCCGGACCTGAACAAGACCGCGAAGCAAACCACCGACTGCGGTGACCCGGTCGACGTCGCGACCGGTGAGTTCCTCCTTCCTGCAACCGATGTCGAACTCCCCGGCGTGTTGGCGTTGGTACTCACCCGTCGCCATCGCTCGTCGTATCGCTTCGGCCGATGGTTCGGGCCTTCCTGGGCCGCGACACTGGATATGCGGGTCGAAGTCGACCAGGTCGGAGTCCGCTTCGTCGGACCCGACGGTGAGCTGTGGCAGTTCCCCCACACCGCCCCGGACCTCCCAGTTCGTCCGGTACACAAGGGCATTCGCGCAACCATGACCCGCACCGAAACAGGCGGATACTCAGTTCACGACCCAGACCGCGAGCTCACCTGGAGCTTTCGGCCCACCGCAGCGTCGGCCGGTTCGGAAACCCCTCTCGGCACCTATCCGATCACCGAGATCACCGATCGCCACCACAACCGAATCACCTTCCATTACAGCGACACCGGCCACCCCACCGAAGTCACCCACTCCGGCGGGTACCGCGTCCGGATCGACACCACCGACGACCGTGTTACCGCCCTGACAGTGCTCGGTACGACCCCGACCGGTGAAGCGCTCGAAACCATTGTCCGCGAATTCGGCTACACGGCAGGTGATCTCGTCGCCGTGACCAACGGTGTCGCCGCGACTACGACCTTCAGCTACGACGAACAACACCGCATGCTGTCATGGCGCGACTCCCGCGGCACAGAAATGCACAACAGCTACGACCGATCCGGACGGGTCATCAAGCAGGTCGGCACCGACGGCATCCTGTCAGCGACTTTCGCGTATGAACCGCTTCCCGAATTCGGGCGCTCGCGCACCCACCATACGAACTCCCTCGGCGCCACCACCACCTTCGAATTCGACGAAGACCTCTGCCTGCGCAACCTGATCGACCCACGCGGCGCGACATCGATCACCGACTACAACGAGTACCGCCAACCGGTCCGCTACGTCGATGCCTACGCCAACACCACCATCTACCTCTACAACCCCGACGGTGACCTGGTCCTGGTTCGACGCCCCGACAATGCTTCCATCACAGTCAGCTACGCCGCACCGCGACGTCCTGCCACGATCACCGATGTCGACGGCACCACCATCACCCGCACTTATGATGAGACCGGCAATCCCACCACCACCACCGACGCCGACAGCGTCTCGACCGCTTACACCCACCACCCGTGCGGTGCTCCGGCGTCGATCACGCTCTCGACCGGTGCCGCCGCCAGTATTGATGTCGATGCGGCCGGGCTACCGATCCGAATCACCGAACCTGGGAACGCTGTCACCACCGTCGAGCGCGACATGTTCGGCCGACCGGTCACAATCACCGATCCCCTCGGCAACATCAGCACTAAGGAGTACTCGGTCGAGGGAAAGCTGGTGTCGCGCAACGATGCTGACGGCACCGCACAGTCGTGGGCCTATGACAGCGAAGCGAACCTGCTCACCCACACCAACCAGATCGGCGCCATCACCCGCTACACCTACGGCACTTTCGATCTGGTCGCCACTCGCGAAACCGCTGATGGTGCAGTTACTTCCTACACCCACGACACCGAACGTCGACTCACCTCGGTCACCAACCCCCTCGGCGACACCTGGACCTACGAATACGACCCGTCCGGCAACGTCTGCACCGAAACCGACTACAACGGCTCAGTTACCCAGACCGAACACGACCTCCTCAATCGGCCCGCCATCATCACCACACCCACCGGGGTCCAACGCCGCCACACTTATGACATCCTCGGCAGGTTCGCCGGCGTCAGCACCGATACCGGCGAATGGATCACCAACGCATATACCCAGACCGGACAACTCACCACAGCCCGAAATGGTGTGTACGACGACACTATTCACGCGGTCACCTTCGCCTACTCGCCGGCTGGACGAGTCTTGACCCAACACGTCGACGGACGCCCCCTCACTTACGATTACGACGAGCACGGCCGCCGCGTTCGGTATACAACCCCGAGCGGCGCAGCGACCGACTACGAACACACCCCGACCGGTCGGATCGCCGCCCTGACCACCAACGGCCACCGATTCGACTTCACCCATGATTCGAACGGCCGCCAAAACAGTTGGCACACCGTCGGAATAGGCCAACACAACACCTATAGCCCCGCCGGTCACACCCTCAGCCGCGAACTCATCCAACTCGACCCCCGCACCGCTGACCCGATCCGGCTACTCGAACGCGACGAATATGCCTGGCGCCCAGACGGATACATTACCAGCCACACCATCACGACACCCTCCAACAGACGTCGGCGCGACTACACCCTCGATGCGATCGGGCGCATAACTCACATCGATGTTCCAGGCGGCGGTGCCTCCGAGCAATACAGCTACGACGCTCTGTCGAACCTCGTCACCGCCGACATTTACACGTTACCGGCACCATCTGATCCCGTTGTCCCCGAATATAACCCCGCCGAACCTGCGAGTGATTCGCGGTTCGAGTACCGCGAGAATCTCCTCGTACGCGCCGGCCGCACGCGCTTCCACTACGACACCGCCGGCCGCCTCATCCGCAAAGAGAAAACCCGGATCTCCCGCAAACCCGCCATCTGGCACTATCGCTATAACGCTTTTGACCAACTCATTGAAGTCAGTACCCCCGACAACGCCACCTGGACCTACACCTACGACCCCTTCGGCCGACGTACGACCAAACAACATCACGGCAGCGAAACCCGCACCGAATTCGCCTGGGACGGAGTCCACCTCACCGAACAATCCACCACTACCCCTTCATACGTCCGAATCCACACCTGGACCAACCATCCCACGTCCCACATCCCTCTCACCCAATCGGTCGACGGCCAATTCTGGGCAATAGTCACCAACCTGCAAGGCAGCCCCACTCATCTCGCCGACCCCGTCAGCGGCGAAATCGCCTCAACGGCCACCAGCACTCTCTGGGGTAGAACCGTGTGGACTGGCCCTGAAATGCCCCATCGGTTCCAGGGGCAACAATACGACACCGAAACAGGTCTTCACTATAACTACCATCGGTATTACGATCCGGAGTCGGCTAGGTACCTTACACAGGATCCGTTGGGGCTCTCGCCGTCTCCCAATCCCAATGTCTATCCTCATAATCCGCTTACGTGGCTCGATCCTCTAGGGCTCGCGTGTAAGGACAACCAATATTTTGATTCCCGGCGAGAGGCATTTAACGCAGCACTGGATCGCGCCGGCGTTCCTCGTTCTCAGCAGCCAACTCATCAATGGGAGGTCGGTGACGACTACAATAGGCAAAATCACAGCAATTATCACTACTCGGAAAATCCAGGTGCTCACGGGCGTTACTATCAGTATGAAACGCCTGAAGGAAGTCGAGTAATCGTAGAGCACACCAATGACCCACAAGCTCCTCACCCGCACTTCCATGCCGGTCAACCGCAGGAAGACGTAAACGTAATCGGCCCGAATAGCCAAGACATGCGGGGTAAGATTTACAAGTCGGTCGGTGGTGACCACCACTTGTACTATACGGGAGAGTAGTAGATGGCGAGTGAGGAACTTCGCAGCAAGCTGGCGTTGCTTCGTGAGCGAAAATTGGCAGATCGACTATTGGTTCGATTCCGGAACATCGAAATAGTTCGGTACCGTACCAACGGCGATATTCCAATTCGCATGAGGGAGTACTTCATTTCGTGTACAAGCATGGACGCTGTTCCGCAATCGCTGGCCGACCACACGCTAGATACGACAGAGGTGTCCGAGTGGCGTAGGCAGATTTTGGAATTATCGGGTATTGGGCAAGAATTCCTGTTCCGCACGGGAATGGAACACTTTCCGTGGGCGGAGTGCTTGGCTTCGTCTAGCGAATGGATAGACGAGCTATTCGATGTGAGGGAGAACGACGTTGCAATCGTATCGAACGATCTCGTGAATTGCCTACGCGTCTACGAAATGGAATACCAAACCGTGGCCTTTTGGATTTAGTGGACCTGGCATCAAATATATGGCTCCCTATGGTGCACTGCTAATGTCCTAGCTGAATATAGAATTCCAACATTTCTACTTCCGCGACTAATGGGAGGCAACGTGTGACAATCGAAGATCTGTACGGATCGCGGCCCGATCTGTTGCCGAAACGCTGGTTAGACTCGCTCGACATGAAGGTGGTCGCCATCGTTCGTGGATTGGCAGGACCGGAGTACGGCTGCTCGGTGTCCATGAGCATGTTGCGTGCGAGCGAGCGAGCCTTGGTCGGTTTCCGTGGAATTCCGATGGTACGGTCAAATGGGTTCGAAGCAGGAATCGCTCATTCTTGCAGATATCGAATTTAATATTGAAGAATCGGCCAGTGCCTTGCGTAGATTCCTGCCCGGGGACGGCCGAGTGCTAATATTCTGGGGTAGTCTCACATTGCCGACGGTTGCGATTGGGACCGACTTTATATTGAGTCATTTTGATGAGATATTCGATCGAGATCCGGAGTTCTGGATATATTCTGCAAGTAACTCGGTCCTGGTAGAGAATTCATTCGCGGGGCACCTGCGAATTGCCCGCATTCCAACCGGGGGAAGCGGCGGGGAAAGCTTTGTTTCGAAATAGAAGAGCGACGAGAAGATCTATTTCGATGTCTTCCTCACCGCGACCGAAGCTCGCGGTGGACTGGTCGGGCGGAAGGATCTGAACTTTCGTGATGAAATCCACACATGACGCACGCTGGTACTGATGTTGTGGCCGCGGCGAATGAGGAGGGTAGGGAATTCTCGCCGGACTACGCTTGGGAGATCAATCTTGCGACCCACGAACGTGAATATGTGAGGTTGATCGTATGCGTACGGGCCGAAACCCTATTGCCGCAGCTCTCGCTGAGGCGAATCCGGTTGCGACGCCGTCGACAGCAGCCGACGGAATCCTGGCAGACGGCACCGATCGTGAAGCAGTTCGCAGACCGTGTCGGCTTGCACCTTGCGCTGAGGGAAGCCAATCGCGATAAGCAAGTGCGCGGCGGTGATGTCCGCTTGCCGACCAACCTCGGCCGGTGCCGGATTAGTCGGATGCCGGAGTCAGTGCGCTTGTCAAGGCTGGAACCGCAAGGGTGCGTTGCCATGGGCGCGCACCGCCGGCGAGAAGGAAGGCCTCGATCTTCGCGGACAACTCTTCGGGGGTGCCGACGTTCTTGTAGTCGGGGAGCCCGTCCCAGCAGAGACGGCGGACCAGTTCGGGGGACAGCAGGTTCTCTACCGGGATGGAGTGTTCGGTGGAGAGTTCGCCCATGGCGCCGCGGGCGGTGGTGAGGCGGGCGGCGGCGATGGGGTCGCGGCGTTCCCAGCGGTTGACCGGGGGCGGGCCGTCGAAGGGGAGGGTGAGTGGGGGGAGTTGCTTGTCGGGGAGGGTGCGGCCTCGTTCGACGGCGGCCAGCCAGTCGCGCGAGTAGCGGCGCTGGCGGGGACCGCCGAAGACGGGGAGGGTGCGCAGTTGGGCGATCGAGCGGGGTTCGCTGGTGGCGGCGGTGACGATGGCCGAGTCGGGCAGGATGCGGGCGGGGGCGACGTCGCGGGCGCGGGCGAGTTCGTCGCGGGTGGTCCACAGTTCGCGCACGATCGCCAGTTGACGGGTGCGGCGCAGGGTGTGGATGCCGGAGGTGCGGCGCCAGCGGTCGGCTTTCGGAGCGGGCGGGTCCATGGTGCGGACGTGCTCGAATTCCTCTGCGGCCCAGTCGAGTTTGCCCTGGGCGTCGAGGTCGGCGGCGACGGTGTCGCGGAGTTCGAGGAGTAGTTCGACGTCGAGGGCGGCGTAGTTGAGCCATTCGTCGGGCAGCGGGCGGCTCGACCAGTCGGCGGCGCCGTGGCCCTTGCGCAGGGAGCGGCCGAGGAGGTTTTCGACCATCGCGGCCAGGCCGACGCGTTCGTAGCCGGCGATGCGGCCGCCGAGTTCGGTGTCGAACAGGCGGGCGGGGCGCAAACCCAGTTCGGCGAGGCCGGGCAGGTCCTGGTCGGCGGAGTGCAGGACCCATTCGAGGTCGTTGATCGCCTCGGCCAGCGGGGTCAGCGCGTCGGTGACGGGTATCGGGTCGATGAGGAACGAGCCCGCGCCCTCACGGCGGAGCTGGATCAGGTACGCCCTTGCCGAATAGCGGAAACCGGACGCGCGTTCGGCGTCCACAGCCAGGGGACCGGTGCCCGCGGCGAGGGTTTTGGCGGCCGCGGCGACCTCGTCGGCGGTCGCCAGCACAGGTGGAACCCCCTCGGCAGGGGCGAGCAGGGGCTCTGCTGCGGTGGGTTCCTCGGCGACCGACATAAACGTGAACTCTACGTGGCGATCAAGGGCGATCGGTGCGGGTATAGGACTCCGGTCGTAAATGAGTGACCCCGGCGGGGGGTAACCCGGCGGCGAAGGCCAGCACTTCGCAGAATGCCTCGACGTGTCGGCGCATCTCGGTGGTCGTGGCCGTCCACGACGCGCGCAGTTCGAGCTGGTGCGCGCGGGGTGGGCCCGCGATATCGCCGTAGCGGACCGAACTGGTCGCGGTGACCGTGCCGCCGAGGGCGGTGAACGCTTCGCCGCGCGATTCGAGGGAGTCGACCAGCCAGCTCCACGCCACCTCGGGTAAGAGGGGGTCGGCGGCCAATGCGGCGTCGATGTCGGCCTGGATGTAGGCGACGAGCCGGAACACACCGTTCCAGGCCTCGTCGCCGTCGGGGTCGTGGAGCAGGATCAGCCTGCCGAACGCGTCGCCCTCGGAGTCGGTGGGCACCACCGGACTGTCGGGGTGGATGACCTCCGCCCCGAGCGCATAGGAGAACGGCGCCAACCGTTGCGGGGGACGGATCGGCGCCAGCTCGATTCGGGGGTGCACTGTTGCGGTGCCCATCGCATCGACCGCCGCCCGAAAAGAAGCAGGCTCGCGGGGCGTTCCCCCGGTCGGTGCGGCGCCGTCGCGGATGTCGAGCGGTGTCACGAGGAGGAACGGTAGACCGTGGGTGCCCGGCGCCGTCGGAGGCGCGCCGCCGTGCGCGTTGCGTGCGGGTCGCGTTGCGTAGGGTGCATTCTCGGCGTCGGCGCGATGCACGATGTGCGATGTGAGCGGGGTCGGCGGGTATCGACGACTCGATCGGTGGAACGTGTGGTCGGTCCCACACCCGCCGGGGCGTGAGGTTCCCGCGGGCTCGACGCTTAGGATGAACGGCGATGAGCACTTACACCCGCCGCCGGTTGACCGATGCCCCTTTCCTGGCCGCCGCCACCGGCGCGACGCCCAGCAGGCGCCCGGTGTGGTTCATGCGTCAGGCCGGCCGGTCGCTGCCGGAGTACCGGGAACTGCGCAAGGGCATCGGCATGCTCGAGTCGTGTTTCGACCCGGAGCTGGTGTGTGAGATCACCATGCAGCCGATCCGCCGCCACGGCGTCGACGCGGCAATCCTGTTCTCCGACATCGTCGTTCCGCTCAAAGCCGCGGGGATCGACCTCGACATCGTGCCCGGTGTCGGCCCGGTCATCGCCTCCCCGGTGCGCACCGAAGCCGACGTGCGCGCGCTGCCGCGGCTGCGCCCCGAAGAGGTCGGCGCGGTCACCGAAGGTGTGCGACTGCTCACCGGCGCGCTCGGCGACACCCCGCTCATCGGTTTCGCGGGCGCCCCGTTCACCCTCGCCTCCTACCTGGTGGAAGGTGGGCCGAGCAAGCAGCACGAGCGCACCAAGGCGATGATGCACGCCGACCCGAAGACTTGGCACGCCCTGCTCGGCGCCCTGACCGACATCACCATCGCGTTCCTGCAGGCCCAGTTGTCGGCCGGGGTCGACGCGGTGCAGCTGTTCGATTCCTGGGCGGGCGCGCTCTCGCTGGCCGACTACCGCGAGTACGTGCTGCCGCATTCGGAGCGAGTGTTCGCCGAGGTGGCCTCGGCCGGGGTGCCGCGCATTCACTTCGGCGTCGGCACGGGCGAACTGCTGGGTGCCATGGGTGAGGCCGGTGCCGATGTGGTCGGTGTCGACTGGCGGGTGCCGCTCACCGATGCGGTGCGCCGGGTCGGTGCCGGAAAAGGCTTGCAGGGCAATCTGGATCCCGCGATCCTGTTCGCCGGGTTCGACGCTGTCGAGGCCGAGACGCGGCGGATCGTGCGCGAAGCCGACGAGGCGATCACGCTCGGTGCGACCGGGCACATCTTCAACCTGGGCCACGGCGTGCTGCCCGACACCGATCCCGGTGTGCTGACCGCCCTGGTCGAGTTGGTGCACTCCCTGTAGCTTCGGCTCACGAACCAGACGCGCTGGTGACCCAGCCGACATCGGAGCCGGTGCGTCGCACCGGGCGACGTGTCGCACGGCTACGGTCGGTACATGCGGATCGCGGTTATCGGGGGCGGAATCAGCGGGCTCGTCGCGGCTTATCGGTTGCGGCAGCGGTTGGGGGAGGACACCGACATCGTCGTGCTCGAGCAGAGCGGACGGGTCGGCGGCGTGCTGCACACTCGTGAATTGTCCGGGGGGCCAGTGGATCTCGGCGCCGAGGCCTTCGTGGGGCGCAGGCCCGAGGTGATCGAGTTGATGAGCGAACTCGGCCTGGCCGACCAGTTGGTGCGGCCCGCGGGGAAACGGCCGCTGATCTGGGCGCAGGGGTCGGCGCATCCGTTGCCGGGGCGCACCCTGATGGGGATTCCGTCTGATGCCGAGTCGCTGCGCGGGCTGGTCGACGATGCGACGCTCGCCCGGGTCGCCACGGAGCCGGAGCGGCCGCTGCGCTGGGATCGAGGCTGCGACATCGACGTGCAGACTCTGGTGGGTGACCGGTTCGGCAGGCAGGTGGTCGAGCGGAGCGTCGATCCGTTGCTGGGCGGGGTTTATGCGGGAATCAGTGCTTCGATCGGTGTCCGCGCCGCGTTACCCACTCTTGCCGCAGCGCTCGACGACGGCGCGTCGAGTCTTACGGAGGCTGTCGGTGCGGCGATGCCCGCGCCCAGCTCGGACCCGGTATTCGGTGGGCTGCGCGACGGCTACGGAGCCCTGCTGGCCGCACTGACCGAGGCTTCGGACGCGCGTTTTGTCGCGACCACCGCCGCAACCAGAATCGCCCGCGGACCCCATGGCTGGGTGGTCGACCCGATCGGCGCCGTCGAAGGTGTCGTCATCGCTACGCCTGCCCCGGTGACCGCCCGCCTGCTGCACTACGTGGCGCCCGAGGCCGCCCGAGCCGCCGCGGGCATCGAACTGTCCTCGTCGGCGCTGGTCGCGATGGCCCTGCCACGCGACACCGCGCTACCGGACAACTCTGGCATCCTCGTCGCCACCGGAGAGCCCTTGCGCGCCAAGGCATTCACCCTGTCCAGTCGCAAATGGCCGCATCTGGCCGAGCGTGACGTCGCGCTGGTCCGCGCCTCCTTCGGCCGTCTCGGCGATGACAAGCCGCTCTCCTGGACCGACGACGACCTCATCGCGGCGGCTGTCGCCGACCTGTCCACCGTCACCGGCATCCCGATCACCCCGATCGAAGCGGTCGTCCAACGGTGGCCCGGTGGCCTTCCGCAGTATGCCCCCGGCCATACCGAGCGGATCGCGGCTCTCGAGTCGGCTATCGCCCCCCTCGACGGCATCGCGGTAGCGGGCGCCTACCTGCACGGTGTCGGTGTTCCCGCCTGCGTCGCGTCGGGAACCGCCGCCGCGGAACGCGTGGCTACCGCGTACATCGCGAGCACGCAGCGCTGATCCCGATGCCGGCGGCGACCGGATATGTGTGGGCCGATCCATTCCGGTACCTCGCTCCGGCCCGGCTTCGTGGCGTGTCCTCGGCGGCAGGCGATACCGGCGCCGCGTGATCGCTGTGAGTCACCCCGTGGCACAGGCAGACTGGGACGATGCAGAGATTCGAAGCGGTGCTGTGTGATCTGGATGGCGTGCTCCGTCAATTCGACCACGACCGTCAGTGCGACATCGAGGAGCACTACGGGCTGCCCGTGCTGGCCACCGCCTTCGCCCCGGAACAGATCCGCCCGGCCATACTCGGACAGATCACCGCCGAGCAGTGGCTGGCTTCGATCACCGCCGCGCTCGGCGGTCACCCCGATGCGGTCCGGGCGGTCGACGCCTTCGCCGCTGTCGACTTCTGGGTCGATGAGCAGGTCAGGGATCTGCTGACAGAGGTCCGCGCCCGCGTCCCGCTGGTCCTGGTCACCAATGCGATGGACAACCTCGACATCCATCTGGCCCGGATGCGTCTCACCGATTTCGCCGACACCGTGATCAGCAGTGCGGCCGTCGGCATCGCGAAACCGGACTTGCGCATTTACGAGATCGCTGCTGAAGCGGCCGGTGTCGCACCGAACCGCTGCGTGTTCATCGACGACCGGCCGGAAAACGTCTCCGCCGCACGGTCTCTCGGCATGACCGGCATTCACTACCGAGGGATCGAAGATCTGGCGGTACTCAGCGTGAACGGCGGAAGCTAGTCGTGGCCGGCCGCGCAGCTGCCACGGAACAAACATCGCCGTCTGTCAGCTCGGTGGCTCGGGGGACCAGACTCCGACCGCGGTGCCCTCTTCGACATGCTTGCGATAGGTGACGACCTTGTTGTGGATCACCTCGAGGTCGGCCGCCAGCTCGGCCAGCCTGTCACGGACGGACTGTTCGTGAGCCTCGAGCAACGCCAGTCGCTCCTGCTCGTTTCCCGGTCCCGAGCGAACGAGCCCGGCGAAGACTCGCAAGGTCGCGATCGGCATGCCGGACTCGCGGAGGCGGTTGCAGAGCAGGAGCCATTCGACGTCGGCCGGTGCGTAGACGCGCTGTCCACCGGGAGACCGGGGGATCGGGCGCAACAGAAGTTCTTCCCGTTCGAAGTATCGCAAGGCGTGCACCCCGAGGCCGGTGGCCCGCCCGACGTCACCGATAGACAGCCCGTTCATCTCGTGCGTCCTCACAGCTTGACCTAGATCGCACTCTAGATTTTACCGTCAGCGCATGGCGATGACAGAGCAGCACAGAATCGGTAGCGGGTTCGGACCGCGCAGCACGGTCGGCGAAGTCGTCGACGGCGTCGACCTCACGGGAAAGACGGTCCTGGTCACCGGTGGTTATTCAGGTCTCGGCAAGGAGGCCACCGCGGCGTTGGCGCGTGCCGGGGCGCAGGTGGTCGTGCCGGCCCGCCGGGTCGAAGCGGCGCGAAAAGCGTTGTGCGACGTCGATAACGCGGAGGTCGATGAACTCGACTTGGCCGATCTCGACAGTGTGCGGGTGTTCAGTGAACGCTTTCTCGATACCGGCCGGAGCATCGACGTCATCATCGCGAACGCCGGGGTGATGGCCTACCCATGCCGGGATATCGGGCCGGGCTGGGAAGCGCACTTCGCGATCAATCATCTCGGGCACTTCGCACTGGTCAACCGTTTGCGTCCGGCGTTGGCCCGGAGCGGGGCTCGTGTGGTGGCGGTGGCATCGTCGGGCCACTTCCTGTCCGATATCCGCTGGAACGACGTCCATTTCAGCCGCCACTACGACCGCTGGAGAGCCTACGGTCAGTCCAAAACCGCCAACGCGCTGTTCGCCACCCACCTCGACGCGATCGGCGCGGCAGCGGGGATCAACGCGTACTCCGTGCACCCGGGCAGCATCCTCACGCCACTGCAACGCCATATCGCCCGTGCGGAACAGATCTCGCAGGGCTGGATCGGCACGGACGGTAGTCAGGCCGTGGGCTTCAAAACCCCGGCGCAGGGGGCGGCGACCGCAGTCTGGGCGGCGACCGCCGCACCGCTCGCGGAGTACGGCGGTGCGTATTGCCAGGATTGCGATGTCGCCGAAGTCGCCACTGACGACGACATGCTCGCCGGCGGTGTGAAACCGTGGGCCGTCGACCCCGCTGCCGCCGCCCGTCTCTGGACCCTGTCCAGTGAGCTCACCGGACTCGACAGCTTCTCCGGCTGACCAGCGGCGTGTCAGCGGGCATCGGCGATAGCGGTACTGCATGATCGCCCGCTGTGACCATTGCCGGTGAGCAGCGCAACGAGCGAAGCCTGATTCTCGATCCCGATCTCGGTCCGGTCGAACTTCACGACGGTGAGGCGACGACGGTGACCTCGGTGTTCGGCAGTGACGAGTCGTCGCCGTGGCGGGCGAGCAGACCGGTAGGGGACTGAGCCCCGACCGCGGGCGAAAACGCCGCAGTGGCACCATAGATCCATGGCGCGACTCGACTACCAGGCTCTCAACTCCACCATTCGCTACCTGATGTTCTCGGTGTTCCAGGTTCAGCCGGGCGTGCTCGGTGAGGACCGGGCCGGGGCGATCAAGGAGGCACAGGAGTTCTTCGACGGACTCGCCGACAAGGGCGTGGTGCTGCGCGGGATCTACGACGTGGCGGGGCTGCGGGCCGACGCCGATTTCATGCTGTGGACACATGCCGAGCGGGTCGAGGACCTGCAGGCCGCGTACTCCGATTTCCGGCGGACCACCGAGCTGGGCAGGGCGAGTGCGCCGGTCTGGAGCAATGTGGCGGTGCACCGGCCCGCGGAGTTCAACAAGAGCCACATTCCCGCGTTCCTGGCAGGCGAGGACGCGGGGAACTACATCTGCGTCTACCCGTTCGTGCGGTCCTACGAGTGGTACCTGCTCCCCGACGAGGAGCGGCGCAAGATGCTCGCCGATCACGGCAAGGAAGCGCGCGGGTACCCGGATGTGCGGGCCAACACCGTGAGCTCGATGGCGCTGGGCGACTACGAGTGGATCCTCGCCTTCGAGGCCCCCGAGTTGCACCGGATCGTGGACCTGATGCGTGACCTGCGGGCCACCGAGGCGCGGTTGCACGTGCGCGAAGAGGTGCCGTTCTTCACCGGTCCGCGCGTCGAGGTCGAACAGTTGCTCACCGCACTGCCGTAAGCGGCGCAGACACCGAAGGCCCTCTCCGTGGAGAGGGGCTTTCTCCTCGGCCTGGTATCGCCGCGGTCTCCCACTCGAGTATCGTGAGCGGGCCGATTGTGGCGTTGAGGGTGAGAGAGATTCGCGCGTGGTATCAGGGTGGGGAACGGATCGAACCGAAGAGGGTCGATCCGACACAGCAGTGACCGATCGAACCGCACCGGAAACGGTCGAGTCGCGGCGAACTCCGGTGCAGTGGCTGCGCTCGGCGCGCACCGACCTGATCGTCGCCGGTTGCTACCTGTCGCTCGCGGTCTTCGTCCTCGCCGGGCTGTGGTGGAACCCGAGCAGTGGCTACCTGAGCAAGAGTGATCAGGACCAGACGCTGTACGAGTGGTTCTACGCCATCACCGCGCGAAACCTCACCCACCTCGACAGTCCGTTCAGCACCGAGCTGCAGAACTATCCCGACGGCATCAACATGATGGCCAATACCCTCATGTACGGCTGGGGGGTGCCGTTCACCCCGATCACGCTGCTGTTCGGGCCCACCGTCACCTTCGTGTCGGCGCTGACATTCGGCCTGTTCAGCACAGCGTTCGCCTGGTACTGGGCATTCTCGCGCGAGCTGGTGAGCTCGAAATTCGCCGCGGCCATCGGCGGATTGTTCTGCGGCTTCGCACCCGCGATGATCGCGCACACCAACGGGCACGCGAATTTCGTCTTTCTGGTGTTGCTTCCGCTCATCGCTGTGCGGGTCATCAGGATGGCAAGGCACGCGGAGAACACCGTCGGGTCGCGACCGGTCTGGCAGCCACGCGCCGCCGTCGCGCTCGGACTGCTGGTCGCGCTGCAGCTCACGCTGGGTGAGGAGCCGCTGCTGATCTTCGCGCTCGGCTTCGCGGCCTTCGCCCTGGCCTACTTGCGCACCCCGCGTGCCATCGCGCGCACAGCGCGCGCGGCGGCCCCGTCGATACTGCTCGCGGCGCTGATCACGCTGACGCTCACCGGTTTCGGGCTGTGGTGGCAGTTCGCCGGACCGCAGTCGTATCGATTCGTGGGGATCGGCCGGGTCGGCAACGACATTCTGTCGCTGGTGCAGTTCTCGCCGGAATCGGCGGGCAGCATGTTCTCGTTCGGCCCCGATGTGAGCATCAATCCGACCGAGGACAACACCTACTTCGGTTGGCCGCTACTGCTGCTCGTCGCCGCGGCCGTGTGCTACCTGCGGCGTGAGCGCATCGTGCGGGCCGCCGTGATCGTCGGGGTGGTGTTCACGACGCTGTCGATGGGCATTGTGCTGTCCTTCGACGGCGTCGTGCGTTTCGGCGAGGGTGAGTATTCGATGATTCCGATGCCGTGGCTGGCCTTCGGATGGATCTCGCCGCTGAACGGGATGATCGAATCGCGGTTGGCCATGATAGCCATTCCGGCCATCGCGATAGTCCTGGTCCTCGGCACTCAGCGGGCGATCGAATCGCTGCGCACCGCTGCCACGCGGCGGCGACCCGTTGCCTGGTTCTGCGCCCTGGCCTTCGCGCTGCTGCCCATCGCGCCGACCGTGCTGCCCGTCACCGAACGCCCCCCGGACGCCCGCGTTCTTCGCCGACGGCACTGTGCGGCAGTACGTCTCGGACGGCTCGGTGGTGATCGTACCGCCGCCCACCTCGGGAGATTCGATCGCGCTGCGATGGCAGATCGACGCCGACTTCGCCTTCCCGCTCGTCGGCGGCTACTTCGTCGGCCCGGTCGGCGCGGACCGTGGGGCCGGTTATGGCGCCGACCCCCGATCCACCGCCGTTCTGCTCATGCTGGTCCGCAAGACCGGTACGGTTCCGGTCATCGACCGAGCTCGGCGCGAGCAGGCCGTCGCGGACCTGCGTTACTGGGGCGCCGATGTGCTGGTGCTGCCGCCGTCACAGAGCGATGATGCCCTGCGTCGCACCGTGGACGACCTGCTCGGCGTACCGGCCGAGCAGGTGGGCGGTGTGTGGGTGTGGGACGTGCGCGGTCTCGTGTGACCGCTATTCGGCGGCGGGCTTCAGGCGCAACGAGATCGAGTTGATGCAGTAGCGCTGGTCGGTGGGCGTCGGGTAGCCCTCGCCTTCGAAGACATGCCCGAGGTGGCTGTGGCAGTTCGCGCAGACCACCTCGACCCGGCGCATCCCCAGGGTGTCGTCGGGCTTGAGGATCACCGCGTCGGAATCGGCGGGATCGAAGAACGACGGCCACCCGCAGTGCGAGTCGAATTTCTCTGTGCTGCGGAACAATTCGGCGTCGCAGGCACGACAGGTGTAGACGCCCTCGGTCTTGGTGTCGGTGTATTCGCCGATGAACGGACGCTCGGTGGCGGCCTCGCGCAGGACCGCGTATTCCTCGGGATCCAGTTTCGCCCGCCATTGCTGCGGCGTCAGCTGGATGCGCGGCGTGGGCAACGAAGTATCGGAACTCATGGCTCCACGCTAATGGTTTCGGCCGGTGCGCGCCGTGAGCGGTGCGTCACCGGCCGGTAACTACTTGAGCGCGGGCTCGCGATCCTCGACCGGCGCCACCGGATCCTCGCGGGGCGGCGCAGTGTCCTCGACCGGTGCGACGGGCGCGGGCTCATCGGTGCCGTCCCGCGAATCGGGCGCACTCTCGATCCACGTCGGGTCGATTCCGAACTGCAGCCTGCCCTCGCGACGCGCCGCCAGATACCGGTCGCCGAGCACGCAGAACACGACGATGAGCAGCAGGCCCCACCCGAAGGTCACCCGCAGGTATTCGAGATTGCGGCCGACGCCCTGCCAGCGATCGGAGAGCCACTTGTCGTAGGTCATGAACCCGAAGATCGCCAGCCACGCGGGCCAGTTACGCAGGACGGAATTGCGCAGTACCACGGTCATCAGGAACGGGAAGACCATCATGGAGTAGTACATCTGGCCCAGCGACGGCAGCAGGAACCACGCGGTGAGCAACACCCCGGAGAACGTGGTGACGAAGAACAGTTCGTCGTGGCGGTAGTAGCGCCACAGCAGCCACAGCGATACCGCGACCACACCGGCCATCAGGACCTTGACCAGCAGGATCAGCCATTCGGGCAATCCGTAGTAGAGCCCGTTGCCACCCACCGAACTGTTGAAGTAGTCGCGGGTCTCCGCCAGATAGGGCATTACGTGCGTGAAGAACTTCTCGGGGTCCGCCGACAGCGGCCAGGCGATCGCGGTGAGCACCAGCGGCACACCGAGCGCGGTGATGAACACCTTCCACTGGCCGCGAACGGCTGCGACCAGCAGTAACGGTGCCAGCGTCGGTTTCACCGCGATGCTCAATCCCAGCGCCACGCCTGCCCAGAGGTCCCGGCGCGCCAGCAGCAGCGTGATGAACGCCAACTCGGCCAGCAGCAGGCAGCCGTTGACGTTGGTGAAGACCAACGTATTGGTCACCGTCTCGGAAGCGAACATCGCCAGCAGCAGCGCGGGCGCGGCGATGGAGCCCAGACCGAACTTGAACAGGCGCAGCAGCAGATACCAGGCGAGCAGAATCGCCACGGCGTTGAGCCCGATGAACAGCCAGCGTGACAGCTCGTAGTCGATGATCGCGACCGGCGCGATCAGCAGCGTTCCACTCGGATAGTAGAGATAGTGCGGGTCGACCGACGAGAAGTCGGCGGTGTACAGCGGCCTGCCGTTCAGGAACTCGAACGAGGCGTTGTACACAGGCCGGTAGTCGTCGGTGACGAAACCGTTGATCGCCTTGATGAAGACGCGGTTCAGCACCATCATGACCGCGAAGGGCCAGAGCGCGAACTTGATCACCTCGGCGGAGGTGCGAGCGGTACGGGGCTCGAGCTGTCGGAACAACACTGGGGCACGGTACACCGAATCGGGTTGCGATGGTGTCGCCGGACCCGTATGACGCGCCGGAACCGGATGGTTGCCCCGGCCCGATCAGGCCGGGCAGGCACCGCCGTCGGCGGGCAGTTTCCCCTCGGCGAGGTAGTCGTTGACGGCCTTCTGCGCGCACCCGGAGTGGGTGACGACCGGATGGCCCCAGCCCTGCCAGGTCATCGTGGCATGCCGAGCGCCCGCCGAGCCGAGCGCACCGGTCACCGAGGCGGCCGCCCCGCCGACGATCGGATCGGCGGCACCGGCGAACACCAGCACCGGCAAGTCGAGTTTCGTCGGCAGCGGCGCCGCGGTGGAGACCGGCCAGGCCGAGCAGACCATCAGCCCGATGGCGGCATTGCGCCCGAATACCGGATATTTGCTCGCCCACGTCTCGCTGAGTTCACGGGCCTTGTCCGCGGTCGGGGGCTGCTGGCTGTCGGTGCACCGGTTCACGAACTCGCCGTCGGAGGTGATCGCGGCGGCTTCGCGCACGACCATCGCCGACAGCGGTCCGCGATCGCCACGGTCGGCGGCGGCGAGGATGTCGGCCATGGCGGTGACCCGATTCGCCTGGTCGCCGCGGGGACTGGACAGGAAACCGGTGAGCGCGGTCGACAGGTCAGCGGCCGAGATCTCGCCGAGCCCGCCGCTGTTCGCCTTGTTCATCAGCGCCACGATCGCCGCCCGCGGATCGGCGCCGAGTGCGCAGTTGGCGGCCTTGCAGCGCTGCGCGAACGCGGTGAGGGCCGCTTCGGCGCCGGTGACCCGCGCCTCGGCCATGGTGGTGGCGTCCGCGCCGACGGGTTCGGGGGCGTCGAGCACGAGTCGGGCCAGGTGGTCGCCGTAGCGGCGGGCATAGCTCAGGGCCACCTTGGCGCCGTTGCCCGCGCCGAGCACGTTGATCTTCTCGACCTGCCATTGCTTGCGCAGCTGCTCGATGTCGTCGGCGGCGTGCGGCGCGTCGAACGTGCCCTCGTAGGGCTGCAGGAAATCGCGGCAGGCGATGGTGGCGTCCTGGCTGAAGCCCGCGACGGCGCCGACCTGATCGGCGCTGCCCACCCCGGTCTGTCCGAGGTCGGTCATCACCGCGCGCAGCTGCGCCGGAATGCAGTCGATGGGCTGGGAGGCGCCGATGCCGCGTCGATCCACCGCGACGATCGGCTGCGCGGCCAGCAACGCGCTGTTGGGCCCGATCGCCAGACCGGCCAGCGTCGAGGCCGACGAACGGTCCGAACCGGAGGTGAGCACCAACGGGGCCGCATCGGTGGGCGTCTGCGGCAGGCGAGCGCGCAGGGCGCCGGCCCGGAACGTGCCGAGCACGGTGCCCGCGGTATCGATCGGGGTCGAGAACTCGGCGCACTCGAGGACCAGACCCGCCGGAGCGGCGCCGAAGTCGAGCGAGCTCAACGTGGCCGCGGTGCAATCACGCCAGGCCAGATCGGTTTTGGGCACCTCGGCCTTGGCCAGGTCCTGCGGCGCGGGCGCTTCGGTCTGCGCGCCGCCTGCCCCGGGACGCTCGACGGCGACGACGGGCCGATCCGACGGCCCGGCTCCACAGCCCGCGAGCATGATCGACAGTGTCGCGGCCGTTGCCGCGGCCCGAGTCCAACGCATGCGCTACACACTGCCAGGTTCGGCGCCAGGTTTCATCGACGGGCCCAACGGGCCGCGATGGTGCCGTCCTCGGCGAGCACCAGCTGCTTGCGTGCCATCGGCAGGTCGAAAGTGCTCGCCGACAGCGAGATTCGCCCGCCCGCACCCCCGACCAGCATCGGGGCGGTGGTCAGGCAGAGCTCGTCGACCAGGCCGGCCTCGGCCAGCTGCCCGAAAAGATGCGGTCCGCCTTCACACAGCACCCGGTGCAGACCGCGCTCGGCGAACACCCGGATCAGCGCGGCGGGCATGATCGCGGCCTCACCGGCGACCACTATCTGCGCGCCCGCGTCCTCGAGCGCACTGACCTGCTTCGGGTCCGCGTGGCTGGTGGTGACGATCAGCGGCGGCACCTCGGCGTCGGTGAAGAACTTCGACCCCGGATCGAGCTTGGCGGTCGCGGTGACCACCGCGATCGGTGGCGGGGTGCCGTCGGGGTGACCACCGATCCCGTGCCGATGGTGCGCGATGCGCCGTTGCGGGTCGGGGTGCGCGCCGCCGTAGTTCTCCGCGCGCAGGGTGCCCGCGCCGATCACGATCACGTCGGCCAGTTCACGCAGGACCGTGAACACTGTCTTGTCCGCCTCGGTGCCCAAGCCTGCCGAAACACCGTCGACGGTGAACGCGCCGTCGATGCTGCTGACGAAGTTCGCCCGTACCCACGGACCGTCCAGATGCCGTGGGTAGGCATAGCACCTGGCCAGTGCGTCGGCGTCGAGGTCTGCGAGCTGGGTCACATTGTGGATACGCTGCATAGGGATCGATGCAACCACGTCCGTACGATTTGTCCATGCAAGAACGCCTTGTCGATCGCCATCCGGAGGTCCCGGCCGACCAACTCGTCGCGCAGATGGTGCCCCCGCCCATGTTCGACGAGGTCAGCTTCGCCTCCTACATCCCCGACCCCAAGGAACCGAGCCAAGCGGCCGCGGTAGCCAAGGCGGAGGAATTCGCAGGTCAGGTGGCGAAGATCCACAAGGCCGCCTCGAAGAAGAGCCTCTTCGGCAAGAAGAAGGCAGTCTCGGGCGCCGGCCTGTATCTCGATGGTGGCTTCGGCGTCGGCAAGACCCACCTGCTCGCCTCGATCTTCCACAGCTCCCCGGCGCCCAAGTCGTTCGGCACCTTCGGTGAGGTCACCAACCTGGTCGGCGCGCTGGGCTTCAACAACGCCGTCGAGCGGCTCTCGGCCAACAGCGTGCTGTGCATCGACGAGTTCGAACTCGACGATCCGGGCGACACGATGCTGGTCTCGCGACTGCTCACCGAGCTGTCGGCCCGTGGCGTCTCCATCGTGGCGACGTCGAACACGCTGCCCGGCCAGCTGGGCGAGGGGCGTTTCGCGGCATCGGACTTCCTGCGTGAGATCAAGAAGCTCGGTTCGATCTTCGATCCGGTGCGCGTCGACGGGCCCGACTACCGGCACCGCGACCTGCCGCCCGCGCCGGAACCCACCTCGAACGACGTGCTCGTCGAGCGTGCCGCGACCACCCCGGGTTCCACGCTCGACGAATTCGACGTGCTGCTGAAGCATCTGAGTACGCTGCACCCGTCCAAGTTCGGCGCGCTGATCCAGGGCGTGGCCTCGGTGTTCATCTCCGACGTGCACACCGTGACCGATCAGGCCGTCGCGCTGCGCGTGGTCGTACTGGCCGACCGCCTCTACGACGCGAGCATCCCGGTGACGGTTTCGGGCGTCAAGCTCGACGAGATCTTCTCGAAGGAGATGCTCGACGGCGGCTACCGCAAGAAGTACCTGCGCGCGATCTCACGTCTGCTCGCGCTCTCGCGCTTCGAGGCCGCGGCCGCCTGACCCCACAGCCGGTCAGAGCGCGCGTTCGAAGACGAAATCGGAGTGCAGCTGGTTGCCGACCACGAACGTCTTGGTGCCCACCTGCCGAAAGCCGTGCTTGGCGTAGAACTTCTGCGCGCGCTCGTTGGCCTGGTTGACCCCCAGCCAGACCGTCTCGGCGCCCGAGTCACGCGCGGTGTCGACCACGGCGTCCATCAATGCCGCGGCGACGCCGCTGCCGTGGTGTCCGGGCAGGACATACATCTTGCTCAGCTCGACCACCTCGCCCGCGCTCACCTGCGCGGCGACGTCGGGGTCGCTCGGTCTGCCCGCGATGAGCATGGCGTAGCCGACGATCTCGTCGCCCTCGACGGCCTTGAGCACGGTCCTGGTCGGGTCGGACAGGTATTCGCCGAAGCGTTCGCCCGACAGCATCTGCTCGAGGAAGATCTCGATATCGCCCACGGTGGCCTCGGGCGGGCAGGCGAGCGGAAATGTCGCGGCGGCCACATCGCTGAGCGCCTCGGCGTCCCAGAGTCCGGCTCGGTCGACGACGACGGAACTGTTGGTCATCCTTCCAGTACAGCACGGGTCACCCCGGCCGCGGCGCGACTGTGGATCGCGACAGCGCGGCGGCACTACGGCTGGGTCGGGCACTGTCCCACCGACTGTGGGCTGTCCAGCGCGGTGGCACCTCACCTACTGGTCCGAGTAGTCTCCTGCGCATGACGAGCGGTAGCCGCATCGGGATCGTCGGTGCGGGAATGGCGGGTTTGGCCTGCGCGAAGGTATTGAGTCAGGCGGGGTTCCCGGTCGAAGTCTTCGACCGGGCCCCCGACGTCGGCGGTGTGTGGAGTGCCACCCGCCGGTATCCGGGACTTCGCGCGCAGAACAGCAAATCCACGTACGCGTTCAGCGATCACCCGATGCCCGAGGATTTCCCCCGCTGGCCCGACGGCCAGCAGATGCAGGCCTACCTGGCCGGATACGTGCACGAGTTCGGCCTCGGCCCGCACCTGCGGCTGGGCACCGAGGTGGTGGCGGCCGACCCGGTCGACAGCGGCTGGCTGCTCGAGATCCGCGACCACATAGGGGTGCACCGCACCACCTGCGATCACCTGATCGTCGCCAACGGCGTCTACAGCGACCCGGTGATGCCCGACCTGGCCGGCACCGCGGCGTTCCGTGCCGCGGGTGGGCGACTGTGCCATGTCTCGGAATTCCACGATGTCGAACAGGCGCGTGATCGTTCGGTGGTCGTGCTCGGCTACGGCAAGTCCGCGTGCGATGTGGCCGAGGCCGTCAGCCACATCGCCGACGAGACCACCGTGGTGGCGCGCAGACTCACCTGGAAGATGCCGCGCAAGCTCGGTTTCGGCGCCGACTACGAACGTCTGCTGCTGACCCGCGCGGGGGAGGCGCACTTCCCGTCCCGCTTCCCGCACCGCGTCGAACGGTTGCTCGACCGTCTCTCGCTGCGCCAGTCGAACATGGACCTGCTGCAGGAGCGGGTGACGCGCAAGCTGCGGCTGCGTGAGCTCGATCTGGTACCGACGAGCCCGATCTCCGAGATCGGCACCAGCAGCGCGAGCCTGGCCACCGAGGGCTTCGCCGAGCAGGTCGAGGCGGGCCGGATCAGCGTCCACCGCGACACCGAGATCACCGAACTGATCGGTGGACCGCACGGACCCGCGGTGCGTCTGGCCGACGGCAGCCTGAAACTGGCCGAGATCGTCCTCTGCGCCACCGGATACCGGCAGGAGGTGCCGTTCCTCACCCCGTTCGTGCGGCGCGCCCTCACCGACGACGTGAGCGATTTCCGGCTCTACCGCCACATCCTGCCGGTGGAGATCCCCAATCTGAGCTTCGCCGGTTACAACAGCTCGAATGTGAGCGCCCTCAGCGCCGAGGTGGGCGCGCACTGGATCGCCGGGCTGCTCACGGGCCGGTTCGTGCCGCCGATGGCCGAGCTGATGAACAACGAGATCGATGCGCGCCTGGAGTGGTCGCGTGAACGCAGTGAGGGCAACCACGCGCACGGTGCCTCGGTGGTCCCGTTCTCGCTGGCCAATATCGACGAGATGCTCGACGATCTCGGCACGCCGCTGCCGTTGATGTCGCGGCTGGCGCAGTGGGTGCGACCCGTGCGGCCGTCGTCCTATCGCGGGGTGCTGCGCAATCGCGCGGTGGCCGCCCCCGTGGCGCCCGCACCGGCGCCCGTAGCGGAGCGGTAGCCGACACGCCGGATCGCCGTCGGCAACGCCGACGGCGATCGGTGCGTTGGTGATAATCCTCCCGTGGACGCGCTGGATCTGAACCTGCTGCTCGCTCTCGACGCGCTGCTCGACACCAACAGCGTGACCGAGGCGGCCAGGCGACTGCACACCTCGACCTCGGCGATGAGTCGCACTCTCACCCGGCTGCGCGAGGTGCTCGGCGATCCGCTGCTCGTTCGCTCGGGCAGACAGATGGTGCCCACGCCGCGGGCCCTCGAATTGCGCCACGATGTGGCGAGCCTGGTCGATCAGGGCCGGTCGTTGCTCACCGCCCGCGATGGGAACGGGCCGGGCAGGCATCGTGATTTCGTTGTCCGCGTGGGGGATTCGGTCGGCGCGAGCCTGTCCGGTCCGCTACTGGCGGCGGTCCACGCAGAGCTGCCCGGGGTAACCGTGCGGCTGCTCGCGGCCGATGCCGCCGACGGTGCGGTGGCGCTGCGCGACGGCCGAGTCGACGTCGAGGTCGGCATGATCGGGCAGACCGACCCGGAAACGGTGGTCAAGCGCCTGTTCACCGACCGCTGGATCGGTGTCGCCGCGCCCGACCACCCGTTCGCCGTCGACCGCCCCACCGTCGCCGCCTACGCCTCGGCACGCCATCTGGAAGTGTCACCCACCGGTCGCACGCACGGCCCGATCGATGACCGCCTCGCCCTGCACGGCCGCACCCGCCGCGTGGTCGCCACCGTCGCCGACCTGCCCACCGCGCTGCTCACCCTCGCGTCGACCGAATTGATCTGCCCCGCACCGGAACTCGTGTCCCGCGCCGCACGCGCCGCGCTCGGCTTGGCGATGTTCGAGATCCCGCTGCCGCTTCCGGCCCCCGTCGTCGCCATGGCGTGGCATCCACGCAACACCGCCGACGCCGGTCATCGCGCCCTGCGCGACCTCATCGGCACAGTCCTGCACGAACCTCCGAAGCCGGAGGTCGGTCCAGGTCTGGTTCCGCTGGCGACACCTGCCTGACAGACATCCCCGGAACATTCGTCCGCCGCTCGCATGTGACCGGTGCGAGATGGACGCGCGCACCTGATGGGGTTGCAGTGGTGCGCAGTCGGATCGGAGGAGGCGATTCGCCTGGGATGCTCGTTTCTCAGCTGCTCACGTCCCGAGCGGAGACGAAGGTGCGTCTAACCCACGTCCGGTGTCGGCGGGCCGAACACGTCGCGGCGGCCTGGTGGGAGACCTGCCGAGCGTTTCAGCTCGTCCAGCATCGCCTGCAGCTTGTCGACGTGGGCGCGTTCGATGTCGAAGGCGCGGTAGGTGCCGGTGACGGTGATACCGGCCGAGTCGGTGGCGGTGGGCGGAACCGGGTCGGCGGCCGGGCGTTCGAGGGGATCGGGGCTGCTCGCCGACCCGTCGCGTCCGGTCGGCAGGCCGAGAGTCGGTGGATCGAAGTCCGCGGACGGACGATCGTGGTCGGTGAGCGTCGCGTGGTTGTTGCGCGGCTCCTGGTCGGGTAGGGCGGCGGTGTTCGCCGGTCGATCGGCGTTCGGGAACGCGGTGCTGTGGCCGACGCCGTTGACGTGAGACGGACCGGGGGTGCGCGCCGAATCCACCGGCACCTGGTTCGGCTGTGTGGTGAGTTCTGTCGGTGGAGTCAGGCGTGGGGGCGGCCCGGAGACGGTCGGTGGCTCGGATGATTCACCGGTGGTCATGCGGTCGCGCGGGGTGAAATCGTCGAAGAGGGACTCGGCACGGCGCGCGGAGTCGGTGGTGAAGCCGTTGCGGGCGTGTCCGTTTCGGTCCGGGGTCGGCGAGGGGGGTGCCGGTTCCTCCGTGAAAGACCAGTGGATGCCGTTGGCGGTGTTGCCCGCGGGCTGTGCACCCACCGAGGTGTCCGGGCGGACTTCAGCTGCCGGCGGGATGTGGGACTCGAATCCATTGACCGGCTTGCCATTCGGCGGCGTCGCGGATCGCTCGCCGGTGAATCCCGACGACAGGTGGTCCTCGGCAGCAGAGACGGGTTCGGTCGGCGCGGGCCGCGCGACACCGTTCCCGTTGGCGGACAGCTTCTCCGGCGACGCAACGCTCGGTCTGCCGTCTGCTGTGGCCGAGCTCTCCGTCGGCTTCTTCACCGGGCGAGCCCGCTCGATCACGGCATCGGGGCTGATCTCCGCCGTCTGCGGATCTCCGGGCGCCTGCCGCGCCGACCGGTCGTCGACCGGCGAGCTCGGAACGTGCTTCATCGCACCGGAACCGAGCCCGAACCCGTTGGGGCCGCTCTCCCGCACGAGGGCGCTCACCTCCGCGCTCCCGGGTAGTGGGTCGTTGGTTGCGGAGGACGGCGTGCTGTTGTCGACACCCGACGTGGACGGGCGATCCTCGGAGAGCACCGTCGCGGTGGGCTTCGAAGCTGTCGGCGCACTCGCTTCTGCCGCGTGGTCGACGACCGGTGCCGTCAGCACCGTGCCGATCACGGCGGGCACCGGGGTGCCGTTTCGGGTGGACGCGATGTCGCCGGCCAGACCCTTCGCGGTGCCGTTGACTCCGTTCGTCGAGGTCCCATTGCCCGCCGAGACCCGCTCGCCGGTACTGCTGAGCCGCACGGGCGCGGGTCGGCGACCGGACGGTTCGCCGGCGGCCGCGTTGCCACCGACCGCGGCGATCGAGTCGGTATCGAGCGACGCCGGTTGACCCAGGGGCGCCGCCTCGACCTGGGCCGTGCGCGGGATCGGCGTCGCGGCCAGCGCGGTGGGGTCGCCGAGGTGATCGGTGGCCGGCCGGACAGGGGAGTTGCGGCGTTCGAGCGGGGGCCGGGAGCTGTCGGTATCGCGGTCCCGATGAGGTGGTAATGACTCGGGGGCCGCTCGGTGGTCGTCGAGTCCGTCGGCCGCGCGTTCGGCGGCCTCCGCGGCTTCGCGAATTTCGCGACGGCTGGGCGTGCTCCGCGCCGGACGGCCGGAATCGGGCTCACCGTCGTTGTCGAGGGCGTCGAGCCGGGAACTCAGGCGTGAAATGTCCTGTGACGCACGAAATGCCCAGGATTCCAGCCGCCTGATCCGGGTGTGGTCGGGCAGATCCTCGTCGACCGGGAAGGTGGGTACATCGAGCTGGACCCGCGCGGCGACGATATCGAGCTTGTCGCTGACTTCGCGCAGCGCCGTGGCGATACTCGCCAGCATCGACCCGATGGACTCGTCGTGCTCAGCGTGGTTCATGCACACCCTACTTCCCGTGGTCGCCCGAGCGTGCCCGCCTCGGCCGCAGCGATCATATCCACCGGAGCAACAGCACGTGTTGTCGTGACCGCTTCCGCGACGCGCCGAACTGATTCTCAATCAGGATGAAACGGACACGCAACAGGCCGGGTCTGTGTATCGAAATGATCAAGAATTAGGCGTCTTCGTGCGACGTTGGCACAATGAAATGGCTTGATATACAAGCAGAGTCGCGTTTGTGACCTCAATCACCAGGCGATGACGCACCCGAACGCGGGTCAAGGGGGCTGGCGCCTTTTCGATGGCTGCGGGAACCTGATGTCCAGGACGTGCGCGTGAGCCTACGACAGGTCCCTTGGTGAGGGAGTGATGGTGTGAGGACGAAGCGGCTGAGCGAGACCCAGGTGGCGTGTGGACGTCGAGCGCTGCTCGACGAACTGGGGATTTCCGAGGGCAGCCGCCGCGCCGTCACCGAACGCACCGGCTATGGCTGTGGTTGCCCCGAATGTGCGGCGACCCAATGGAATACGCAGCGTCTCGAGCACTGGATCTGCGGCAGGCTCACGGCGGCGGGCGCCGACGAGGCCGAGGTCGACGCACAGATCGGCGATATCCCCGTCGATATCTACTGGCGCCGCGGCGACCGGCGCTGCGTGGTCGAGGTGCGCAGCGGCCCGCTCGACATCACCGCGGCCCGCGCACACCGGAAACGCCTGCAGGCGGCCGGAATCGACGATGTGCTGTGGGTGTGCCCGCAGGGTTTCTGGGTGCCGCTGGTCCCCGCGGTCGGCATCGCCGATTTCTCGCCCGCGGCCGCCGATTACCGCATTGACCAGGGCATGCTCGCCGCGGGCAAGACCGGTTTCGCCGCCCCGGCCGGCGGCGGTACCGAGTTGCGTGATTTTCTCGAAGACTGGGTGTCCGGCGCAATGCACTGGGGGCACGCGGATCTCACGACAGGAGGGTGGTCCGACGTGGGCACCTGGGAACGGCACACCGCGGCACAGGCCGCGATGATCGAGCACCAGCGCACCGAGTTGCGCGATCAGCGGGTGGAGCTGGCGGTCTCGCGCCAGGCCGTACGCGACAAGCAGCGACTGGTCGGCCGCCTGCACAACCGGATCGATCGGGCCGGGGTGAACGCCGACGCCGAAGCCATCACCATGGCAGGACTGCGCAGCGAACTCCTCGCCCAGCAGCGCGTCGCGGCGAGCCTGCGCGCGAGCATCGGCCGGATGGATCGCACCCTGGATCAGTGGCAGTGGCTCACCTGCTGCGCGATGCTGCTGGTCCTCACCGTGATGGTCGGCGCGATGGTGATGCGCTGAGCCGCATCGGCAACCGGTCCCACTGCCAGTCGTTGCGGAGCACGAGGCCGGCAAGGTCGAGGAGGTCGAGGCCGGTGTCCGCACTGACCGTGGCCAGCGCCTGTCGATCGTAGGGGCCCTGGTCCAGGTCGGAGGCCAGGCGTTGCTCGATCGAGGCGTCGACCGGGCGAGCTTCGAGCTGGGGTGTACCGATCGCGCTCCCGGTCCAGACGAGCCAGCCCCAGCCGTGCTCGCGTGCGTAGGCGCGGCCGAGTTCGCTCTGGATCCGGTTGTGGTGGAAGGCTGTGCGGCCCAGCGGAACCACGTCGATGAGCATCGCGCGGCCGTCGGTGAGCTGTGCGGCCACGGCCGGATAGTGCACCTGGTCTTCGCCGGCGAAGCGATAGGTCAGTGCGGTCGGTTCTTCCTGGAACGCCGCCACCGCCGGGTCTGCATCGAGGGTCCGCAGTAGCCGGGCCGCCATGGCCGAGTCGTAGGCGACGTCGCGGCCTGCTTTCGCCAAGTAGAACCGGCCGCGGCCGTCGTCGTCACCATCGGCCACGCGCGCCGACTCCGTGGGCAGCGGGGCGGGCGATCCGGTCGCCCACTCCACGTCGGCCAGCAGCGCCCGCAGATCGTCGGCGCCGTCCGCCGGCACCTGTAGCTTGGCCAAGATGCTGGCAGTCTTCTTCTGCCAGCCCAGGATTCGTTGCATCACATAGCCGGCCACTCGCTTGGCGTCGCCCGGTTCGTGTCCGGCCAGCCGGAGCTTGAGGTAGGACCATTCCATGGCCACCAGGTCGGTATCGGTCGCGTAGGTCTCGGCCAGCAGCATGCGCACCAGGCGCAGATCACCCGCCTCGACCGGATAACGGTGCGCGAACACCTGCGCCGACCGGTGCCCGGCGCGGGCGGCGTCACGCACGATCCGGCCGACCGCTTTGGCGTACAGCTGGCGGACCCTGTCGCGGGCCAGGTCGTAGCGGGCGCCGATCCGGGTGAGGGTCTCCGGGCGCTGCCCTCCGATCCCGAGGCGCAGCGCGACGATCCGCGCGTCACGGGCGGCGCGTTCGGCATGGTCGGTGAGCAGTTCGCCGACCAGATCGTCGAGCTCCTCGAGCTCGAACGAGACGTCGGCGGCGATATCGTGACCCGGTGGCCTGACGATCTCGGCACTCACAGCGGCGACCTCCCTCGCTCGATCGAGTCAGCGTAGCCGCAGGCCCCGACAACTAGAGCGAGGTCAGGTACTCGCTGTAGAACAGGCACAGCCCCGTCGCCGACGCGATCCCGGCCAGTACCCAGAACCGGATGATCACCGCGGTCTCGGGCCAGTTGTTGAGTTCGAAGTGATGATGGAACGGCGCCATCCGGAACAGCCGCGTATGCGTCGTGCGGAACACCACGATCTGCAACACCACCGACATGATCTCGGCGACGAACAGCGCCCCGATCACCACGGCCAGCAGTTCGGTGCGGCTGGTGATCGACAACCCGGCCAGCAGCCCGCCGAGGCCGAGCGACCCGGTGTCGCCCATGAAGATCTTGGCCGGCGCCGCGTTCCACCACAGGAAACCGATGCACGCCGCCGCCCCCGCGGCACTGACCATCGCCAAGTCGAGCGGATCGCGCACCGTGTAGCAGGCGCGTCCGGGACTGATCTCGCACGAGTTGTCGTACTGCCACAGCGTGATCACCACGTACGCGCCGAGCGTGAGGCTCATCGACCCAGCCGCGAGTCCGTCGAGACCGTCGGTGATGTTCACCGCGTTCGACCACGCGACCACCAGCAACACGATGAATGCCACGAAGAACAGCGACGCGAAGGTGATGGTGTTGATGTCGCGGACATAGGACAGGTTGCGACCGGCGGGCGTGAGCCCCGTGGCGCCGGGGAACCGCAGCACGAGCACAGCGAACACCACCGCGGCGCCGATCTGCCCGATGTATTTGCCCGCCGCGGTCAACCCGAGGTTGCGGTGCTTGCGCAGCTTGATGGAGTCGTCGAGGAAACCCACCACACCCAGCGCCGACGCCAGGAGTAGCACCAGCGCGCCCGACGCGCTCGGCCCCGGTGCGTCCCACAGCAACCCGATCAGATGCGACCCGAGATACCCGGCCCACACCCCGGCCCCGATCGCCAGCCCACCCATCGTCGGCGTTCCGCGTTTGGCCTGATGACTGGCAGGTCCGTCGATCCGGATCTCCTGCCCGAACCCTCGCCGCGCGAAGACCCGGATCAGCCCCGGCGTGAGCGTGATGGTGACGACAAGAGCGATCCCCGCCGATAACAGGATCTGCCTCACTCGATTGCCCCTCCATGCCGCCGGTCCCCGCACCGGACCCGCCCGGCGATGCCGTGTGCCGATACTAGGGGAGCTCACCGGGAATCCGTGCCGAGAGTGATCTGGGTTACAGGCTCGGCTCGCTGGACCGGTAACGCAAACAAGTCAGGCCCCCTCGAAAGGGGGCCTGACTCGGTACGGTGGTGCGCGATACTGGGATTGAACCAGTGACCTCTTCCGTGTCAGGGAAGCGCTCTCCCGCTGAGCTAATCGCGCGAGGTGGAGACGGGAATCGAACCCGTGTGCACGGCTTTGCAGGCCGTTGCCTCACCACTCGGCCACTCCACCGTACAAAGGAGGATGGGGCTAGTGCCTTACCTACCTCTCGAGCGGATGACGAGATTCGAACTCGCGACCCTCACCTTGGCAAGGTGATGCGCTACCACTGCGCCACATCCGCATTTACTTCACACTTAGGGGAGCGGCTCGGCCTGGCGGCTTTGCTGCTCTCTGCGGTGCGAGGAGAACATTAGCCGACGTTCGACGCAGACTACAAATCGCCTGGTAAACCGCCCTAAATATGAATTACACGCATGTCGTCCACATCGAGCCGCGCCGCCCAGCGACCCTGATGATCACATTCTGGAACATAGATATGCGCATCTAGCCATGATACCGCCCGAGCGTCGAGTGTGCGGACCATCGATCGACCGCCCGCGCGTACACGCGCGCGAGCGCGGGCATCGACACCAGCGAGGTTCCTCTCTCCGAAACCCCGCTTCACAAGGCGATTTGGTGTCATCCCGGCCCCCCGTGCTAATGTTCCATCTCGTTCGAGCGGCTCAAAATCCGCCCGGCAAGTGTTCGGTCCCATAGCTCAGCGGGAGAGCGTCCGCCTCACACGCGGAAGGTCGCTGGTTCGAAACCAGCTGGGACCACCATAAAGCGCAGGTCGGAGTCTTTTTGGCGCTGGCCGTGCAATATACGTGCAATAGCGTTCAGTTTCGGGGGCTTCGACGCTGACTGGCGGGGTAGCCGATCGTGCTCGACAAGCCCGACGAGAAGTGTTGCCCGTCACAATCGCCTTCGTCTGCCCGCTCCGCGCGGTGCGTAAAGCTCGGTAGCTTCAGCCGACGAACTGGCGCAAATCAGCTCAATCGCGTGGCGGAATGGCCACATCGCTGCGTTGATGTCTTCGATTGCTATCCGGATCTGCTTCTCGGAACCCTCCTTCGAGCGTCGGCACGCCGGCTCAACGTGCTGTCGCAGGTCTTCCTGGGCCTGCTGGCTTGAAACCAACTGGGACTATGCATCATGGATGGACGGGTACGTCTTTCGTGTTGGCCGGCCGATTTCGTGCAATACGAGCAGGGGCGTTGCCCGCGGACCGGCAATAAGTCGCGCTTCGGCCGGCTGGGCCGGCCGGGATCGGGCTTTGACGCCGGTATTCGGCAGCCGAAGAGTGGATGGACGACGGCAGTCGGCATGCTCAGTTCGAGGTGACTGCCGCGCGGTTCGGCCGGGAGTGGCAGCGTCCTAGCTGAGTCGGCAGAATCGTTTGGTATGCAACGTATTCCGTTCGATGTGGTGGCATATGCGCATCGAGTTCAGTCGAGCTCCTGCTTTATCTGCGAGGTGGCCGCAAGCCCGGGGAGCGACGGATGGCACGAGGTGGTTGCCGAGACCGAGAACGACATCGCGTTTCTGTGCAAGTATCCGACCGTGCTGGGACACGTGCTCGTGGCTCCGAAGATCCATCATGAGCACGTGGTGAGGGATCTCGCCGAGGACGCCTATCTCCAGTTGATGGCTCTGGTGTACCGGGTGTAGATGCCTACATCGACCGGGTCCAGGCCGATCACGCTCAATGAACGTCTCTGCGTGTTCAGCACAGCGACCTTCTCGAGTGCGACCTACGGGCAGGGGGCGATGTCACCTACGAGCTGCCCGTACCTCGATGGCGTCCATGAACAGGTCGAGCGCGACGTCGAATTGGTCTTCCTCGTCGACCTCGGCCAGGTGTGGCGCGACCGCGGCGATGTTGGGATATCGAGTCGGGGACAAGGCGAGGTATTCACGGCTCCAGGCGTCGCGGTCACCGGCCATGGAGTCGGCGGGTAGAGCCATGAGTGTGGCTTCCATGGATGCGTAGGCCAGTGCGATCTCGACCAGGGCTCGGTAACAGGATGCGGCTTCGCGGCCTTGTAGGCCTGCCTGTAGCAGAGCGCCGAGGACGATTTCGGCGCCTTCGAATTCCGATGCTCTGCGGCTGGTCCGCCCGGAAACCACCACTGCGACCTGCGGGTGTGCGTGACAGGCGAGCCGCACACGCTGCGCCAACCCTTTGAGGGTGGCTCGCCAGTCGTCGCTCACCTCGACACCGCTGAGCGCTTCGGCCATCAGTCTGTCTGCCAGGGCGAGCATCAGATCGTCCTTGCCGCGGAAGTGGCGCAAGACCGCGGTGTGGTCGACTCCGAGCTCTGTGCCGAGCCGCCGGAACGTGAGGGCATCGGAGCCGTCGGTTTCGATGATTCCCATCGCCACCTCGATGATCCGATCCGGGGTGAGAACACCTCGTGGACGGCGCTTTCGGGTAGGGGCGGCAGGACTGGTCGGCATCGCGTCAGCATACCTGCGATTTAAGCACCACTGTTGACACCAGTGGTGACAAATGGTTGCATTCTGGCCACCTCACATGAACGGAGAACGAATGTTCAAGCGAAGTTTGGTCGTCGCGATCTCGGCGGCGGCGGTGCTGTCGGCGCCGTGGGCGGCACCCGCACACGCCGACGGCGCCTTGCCGTTGCCTCTGTTGCCGCACGTGCCCTTCTACTTCACCGACACCGCAGACGCCGCCAACCGGCCCGAGTCACTGACCGCGCAGGGGCTCAAAGCCCTCGATGCGACCTACGTATACAACGGCAAGACCCGCACTGTCGCCGACTATCTCGATCGTTCTTCGACCAGGGGATTCCTGGTCATGAAGGACAACCAGATCCTCGATGAGCGCTACTTCGGCGGCTATTCGGCCACCAGCCGCTTCAACTCGTGGTCGGTCGGAAAGTCCATCACCTCCGCCGCGCTGGGCATCGCGGTGTCGGAGGGGCGGATCGCTTCGATCGACGACCCGGTCACCAAATACGTCCCGGACCTGGCGAAAAGTGGCTACAACGGGGTAAGTATCCGCAACGTCTTGCAGATGTCGTCGGGCACCGCTTACGACGAAACCGACTACACCAACCCCACCAAGGGTTCGACCGCCACCACGATCCGCATGGTTGCCGGCACGTCGCTGACCGACCAGGCCAAGGAGATCAAACGCGAGCGGCCCGCGGGAACCAAGTGGAACTACGACTCCATGGATACTTTCGTCCTGGGCTGGGTCGTGTCGAAGGCAACCGGTAAGTCGCTCTCGGACTACGTCGAGGATCGGATCTGGAAGCCGGCCGGGATGGAGACCTCGGCGCTGATCGGCAAGGACTACAAGGGTAACGCCGTCGGCTACTGCTGCTATCACGCGACTGTTCGCGACTTCGCCCGGTTCGGGCTGCTGTATCTACGCGACGGCCAGGCCGGTGGCAAGCAGGTCCTGCCCGCGCAGTGGGTCAAAGACTCCACCCACGCCTCCGCCCCGCACTTGCAGCCGCACAACCTGCGCCCCGACAAGCCCGAAAGCTCGGAGAACAACTACGGCTATGGCTATCAGTGGTGGCTCGGTGACGGCGACCGCGGCGACTACTCCGCGATCGGCATCCTCGGCCAGTTCATCTACGTCTCGCCCAAAGACGGCATCGTGATCGTCAAGAACAGCGAAGACCTCAACTCCGAAGTCAACATGGGCGAAGCCATCCACGCCTTCCGCGCCATCGCCGACGCCGCCGCCAAGCGATGACCTCGAACCGATGACAACACGTCCGGTCCCGTAGCGGGGCCCGGGACCGGACGTGACGCGCGACTGGAGATCTGATGCTGACAATCGATGACAACCTCCGTGCACCTATGCACTCGGAAGACAGCGCCACAGCTGCCGCACTCAACGAGTTCGCGATGTCGCTGCTGTCCGGCAGCCGCATCAACCTATCGATCGCCCGACACTTCCAGATCCCCACCGCCAACACGTTCGTCGTCGTCGCTGCCGGATTCTCCCCACCGCCGGACGCGGCCCTGACCGATCGGGCGACCGCGATCCCCGAGGCTCGGTTGGACGACATCCGCCGATGCCTGGCGGCCGAATGCGGGTTTCCGGTACCGGCACTCTTGGGCCCGGGTTACGGCACGATCCTGATTCCTGCTTCCTCGGACCTGGGTCGTCGGATCGGTGACCTGCCCGCCTTGTTGTCTGCGGCCGCGCGAAAGGCCACCACTACGGTCGCCGTCGAGTCCGCGACCGCCTCGATCTCGGAAGCGGCCGGGACCGCTCACGAATTACTCGACCTCGCCATCCGCCTCCGCAAGGAGCCGCAGCTCTACAGGCTGGGAGAACTGGCTGTGGAGTACCAGGTCACGCGCCCTGGACCTGGGCGCGACCACCTAATGTCGCTTCTAAAGCCTCTCGATGAGCACCCAGAGCTGCTGCAGACCTTGGAGGTGCTTGTTCGCCAGGGATTCGATCGCAAAAGAAGTGCCCGTCGATTGTGCATACATCCCAACACCGTCGACTACCGCATGCGCCGGATCTTGGCCCTGACCGGCCTGCCCGGAACGCATGCCTCTCACTGGCGACTGTTCACTGCATTGACCGCGTGGACATTCGTTCGAGCCGAACATGTCCACCACGACGGTCCTGACATTCGCTGACGTTCGCCAGGTTTTGCTCGTGGTGCACGAGATGTACCGATCGGCCGTATACATACCCGTCGGATGACGAACTAACGAGCCGAAATCACCGTTGGAACTGACGCACCCGAGTCCTCGGATAGTCGTGCACGCGAACCATGCTGCACGGGCGTCGATTTGGAGAGTTTGATATGCCCACGCCAGAAGATTCCACACCCCTGTACGGAGAACTCTTCGAGTCCGCGAAACGGCTCTCGTTCGACCTACGCAACGACTCAACCGACGCCCACATCGATCTTGACTGGTATGGGATGACGCCGGAATGGTCCCCGCTCTATGGAACACCGACCTGGAATCGGATGGCCGAGACCGAGCGGATGCAGCTGACCCGACGCGAGGTCTCTCACTTTCTCGGCGTGGCGATCTGGCTGGAAGTCGCACTGCAGATCGTTCTGCTCCGCCGCAATCACAGCGTCGACCCGACACGTGCGGATGTGAAGTTCTTGTTCAACGAATGCGCCGACGAGAACCTGCACTCGCTGATGTTCGTCGCTGCGATCGAACGCCTCGGTGAGCGCCACAGCCCCCTGGATCGTCTGCTTGTCGTCGTTGGTTGGTTGTTTCGCACCTTCGCCTGGGGAGAGGTCGCCTACGGAATCGTCCTGGCGGGCGAGGAGATCTTCGATGTGATGCAACGCGACTGGTCGATCGACGACCGAGTTGCTCCCGCGGTCCGACGCAGTTCACACGTGCACGTAGTAGAGGAATCGCGTCACATGAGCTTCGCGCGCCAGAAGATCCGAGATCACCTGCGCAGTGTCTCGTCGGTTCGTCGCAATGTCAGTGCTGTTCTGATCGCCGTGGGCGCGCACGTCATCGCCAGAGGCTTGGTCAACAAGAAAGTCTACCTGGATCTCGGGCTCGACTGGCGTGCGGTGAAGGACGACATCGACCGAAACGAGCAGCATCGCATGATGTTCCGCCGGGCGACTGCACCCCTGGTGGAGTTCCTCGCCCGCGAAGGACTGCTGAATACGGTCGCACGCACCATCTACCGCAAGTCGAACCTGCTGTGAAAGGCGACCCGCAGTGAGTTTCGTGATTCTCGGGCACTGTTGCAAAGACGGGTCCTGCCTGCAGGTCTGCCCGCAGAACTGCATCCATCCCGCACCCGGCGAACCGGAATTCGAGCTCGTCGAGCATCTGTATATCGACCCTGCCGCGTGCATCGACTGCTCGGCGTGTGTCGATGCGTGCCCGGCACAAGCCATCAAGCCCGACACGGCGCTGACCGAGACCGAGCAGACGTACGCCGAGCAAAGCGGCGTGTATTTCGACCTGCTCGCGACATCGCGATCACCGCGCATCACTACACCGGCGATCCCGACAGCCTTGGGCTCGGGCCCGATTCGCGTCGCGATCGTCGGCGCCGGATCGGCCGCGATGTACACGGTGCGCGAGCTGCTGCAACGCTCCAGCTCTGTGCAGATAACAGTGTTCGAACAGAGCTCTCACTTTGGCGGGCTGCTGCGGACCGCGGTCTCACCAGATCAGCAGGGGATCCGGCAGATGGCCCGTTTGTTCGATGTGCCGTTCGCCGACCCCAGGGTGGAGACCCGGTTCGATACCCGTGTCGGTGTCGAGGTGACGATGCAATCGCTTCTGAAGCGATACGACGCGGTGGTTCTGGCACACGGAGCCACTCGGCCGCGAGAGATCGCCGCGGCGGCAACCACGGATGTCCATCAAGCCATCGATGTGCTGGCCGCCGCCTACGCCGCACAAACAGACGGCACCGGACCGGTCGGGCTGTTGGCCGGACCGACCGCGGTGATCGTCGGTGGCGGGAATGTCGCGCTGGATATCGCCACGACCATCGCCAAGCGACGGATCCTTACTCGGGCAGGCGCGCCGATCAGCCGGGTGGTCATCGTCGCACGTTCGTCGGCGTCTCAGCCCTCATTCACCTTCTCAGCGCTGCACGAACTGAGCCAGCTCGATGTCGATATCTCTGTCGACACCGGTGGGACGCGGATCGGTGTCGACTCGAAGAATCCACTCGCCCGCCTGCTATCCGCATTCGCGCGAGAGGGCAGTGCGCCGACGCGCTCAGCGCGGCTGTCGGTCGAGCTGATCTTCGGACAGGAAGTGACCGCGCTGACAACGGCTGAGGGCCGCATTCGCCTCGACACAGACAAGGTCGCCGCCGGAGGTCGAGTCCGACTGAAGACCGCGGCAGGAAACGTCGTCACCGCCGATTCGGTCATCATGGCGTCGGGGTTCACCTGTGAACCGTTGCCGGGTGTTGCGTTGAGATCCGACGGCGCTGTCGACAACCATCATGGCCGGGTCGTCTCGCCGGTGAGTGGTGAGCCGATCGAGGGGCTCTACGTCGTCGGCTGGGCAAAGCGTGGCGGGCGCGGTGGGGTGGGCGAGAACCGGCGTTGTGCAGCACAAACAGTCGACATGATCGTGGCGGACAATGGCTAGCTGACCTGGCGGGAACAGTGGCAGATGAGGTCGAAGCGCGTCCTCGGCGCCCTCGCGGGCAGCTACCGCGTCGGCATCGTGACCTCGGCGGGGCAGCGATCGGATCGCAGCCGGCGGGCATTTGTCCTGTCCTGAGTTGGGGGTCCACAGACTGGGGGCTGATTTACTGCCCGCTATGGCAAGGAGAATCTCAATGATCGTGGTAACGGGCAGATCCGGGACGATCGGCAGGGCGCTTCCGCGCTCGAGGGCATTCATTGCTGAGCCGATGCCGGGTTCTCGAACTAGTCCGCAGGTCCCATAGCCCGCGCGACTGGACCCACATCACCCGGTCGAGCTCTCGCGTGCTCGCGATCGGATCGAGTGCGATCTCGCTCAAATCGTGTGCCCCTCGGTACGCGGTGAACCCTGATCTTTGCCGATGTCGCGCGGACGGGCGTCTTCGATTTCGGTGCGAGCTGCTAGGTCCATGTCGGCCGCTGGGACAGCAGTGTGGGGAATTCGGTGTGCAGCAAGCAGAATTCGTTCTTCCAGGGGTCTTGCAGGATCCAGAATTCGAATCGGCGCTCGCGTTGGTGATCGTAGCGGATGGCTCCGAGTGCTTCGAGTGTGTGGACTTCGGCGTCGAGGTCGTCGGCGTCGATGACGATGTGGCACAGGCGGCTGCGGTGGCTCACGGCATCAACGTAGGCGGCTTTGCTTGGACGGGAGGCTGATTCACGAAGATGCATGCGGAACCCCTGGGATCAACGCGGGCGCCGAGTTCTGTCATTCTCGCTGGCAGGCTCCGACCGCCTCGACATGCATCGGTGAACCCTCGATCACTGCCGGCGTGCTGACCAGTCCGGCACCCCCATCCCATGGAGTGAGGCTCAGATGTCGGTTGGGAATAAGGATATTTCGCTGGGAGAAGCGCAAGCTACTTGACCGACACGGAGTGTGGGGAGTGGATTGCTGGCTTCGATTAGAAGGTTTCCGGATTTAAGGTCAAGTGCAACGATTCCGTCGTCGAAAATGGTTGTGACTGTACCACAAACCATGAGTTGACCATCCTTCAGATAGATTCCCTCTTCAGGTGCATCGGAATCATAAACATGAATTTCTGAGACCTCGTCGCCCAGTTCGATCTCCACGTCGTACTGGACGCCCGCTACTCCGGGGTTCCGTCCGGCCCACACTGCGGGCCAGTCGCCGCTGCGTGATCTGACCAGTCCCGATGTGCCGGTCGGCATGTCGGTCAGCAGGGTAACCAGCATCACCATGTTCCCTTCGGGAAGGGCACTCGGACAACTCGGTTGTCGAGGTGCCACGCGTTTGCGGATGGATTGTAGGTCCATGTTTCTTCGTGGTAGTGAAATTTGGTTGGCTCGCTGCTCATTTCATGATTTCCGAGCCTGATGCTGCGGGTTCCGTCTTCGGATCCGATCCGGTTCCGGTCGTGAAGTCCCGTGCGGGGGTGCAGGTTCGTGTGTTCGCCGGGGGTGAATGCTGTCGTGGCGCCGGTGTAGTCGGTTTCAGCGGTCAGGCGGCCGGCAAGGTCGTACTGGTAGGTCCAGCGTTGGCCGAGGGGGTTGATGACGGCCGTCAGTTGGCGTTCGGAGTTGTACAGATATCGGGTGGTTGAGCCGTCAGGGTCGGTTCGGGTCGCGATCTTGTCGAACCCGCCGTAGGTGTAGCGAGTGGTGCCGCCGTTGCGGTTGGTGTGGGCGAGGTGGTTGTTTTCGCGGTCGTAGGTCCAGGATTCGGCGAAACCATCGGGGTCGGTGCGGCGACGATGACGCGATCCGGATCCCCGCCGCGGCGGCCTGTTTGGGGAGTGAGAGTTTCGTGTTTGCGTGGGAAGACCATGGCAATCAGCCATGTCGAGATCTGACGCTTGATGTTCGTTGCTGAGACTGTCATCACGATGGATCTGCTACGGCATCGAGTGTGAGGGCGGGCACGGTGTTGTCGCGTTGCGGGTTTCAATATCTGTGACGTAAAGTCACAGGCGTTACTGAGGGGCAGATCGGTAACGGGGGATGACGGCCGACTGTGGCCGGGCTTCAACGGCGTAAACCGTTGGGTCAGTTGGATTCCTGAATTCGATGACACGTGGAACCCCGGGGTGGGGTCTCTACTTTCTCAGGTCGAAGTGGAGGCGCTGTGCGCCTCTGCTTTGCTGTGCGCAAGGGGCATGCAGATGAGCAACATGATGGAAGCTGACCGCATCGAAGCGGTGGATTTGAGCTATCGGGAGGGTAGCCCGGTCCATCGCACGGCCGATGGTTGCGAGCTGTACTACGAGGTCGAGGGGCAGGGCCCCAGCATTACCTTCGTGTCCACGATCTACGTGGTGAGTACGGCGTGGCGTGCCTTTACCGGCAATCTTGTGCAAGACCACCAGGTCCTCACCTACGACCTGCGTAATCAGGGAACTTCCGGCGATGCCGCGCTCGGCTTCGGTCAACACACCGACGATCTGCTGTCGCTGCTCGATCACCTCGGGATCGAGAAGACCTACCTGGTCGGTACATCCATCTCGACGTTGATCTGTCGTGATTTCGCGGTGGCACACCCTGATCGTGTCGCCGGGCTGGTGCTGATCGGCACGCCGCTGAGCCCGTGGGGCTCCAATCGTCGTCGTCGTATCGCGAAGTCCTGGTTGGCCTCTGTCGAAACCGGCGGTCCGCGAGCACTTTTCGATCAGATCTATCCGTTGGTGTTCGGCGACAAGATGCTCGCGCTCGGCGGCAACGCCACTTACCTGGCGCTGCGTGAGCGCTTCTTGGCGATGAACACTGCCGAGCAGCTCGCCGAGAACTTGCGTGAGTCGATCGATGCGAGCGATGACGCGGATCTGTTGCGCTCGATCACCGCGCCCGCACTGCTTCTCAATGGCGACGACGACTTCTGCAACAGCCCTGCCTCGCTGCACGCCTTGGCGGAAATCCTGCCTGAGGCCAGTGTCGACATCATCGAAGGCTGTGGCCATCTGCCGTTCTTCGAGGCTACCGACCGATTCCAGTCCTCGGTCGCGGGATTCGTCGCCGCCACCGAAGCTCGGGCGAAGTAGCCGCAGGTGAGGAAACTGATTCAGCTCACCGGCGCGTACCGCTGGTGGGTCGTCGCGGCATGGCTGCTGCTGGTCGCGGCCGCGTTGCCGCTGATGCTGCACCAGTCCGACCGGCTCACTGCCGGCGGCTACGAGGTTCCGGGCAGCGGATCCCAGCAGGTTCAGCAACTGGTTGCCGAGAAGTTCCCGGCCTTGTCCCAGGAACAGCTGCTGCTGGTCATCCGGTGCGACAGCGACGTCGCCCCGGAATCGACGGGCAGGCAACTGGAGCGGTCACTGGCCCAGGTCGGCGCTGGTGGCAGCGCCGTCTCGGTGCCCGCGACCGCGGCGGTCGCGGCGCAACAGGCTGCCGCGGCGGGGCGCCGTGAACTGGCGATTCCACTGCATGTGGCGACTGGATGGAACGGTGCGATCGACGCGGGTCGCGACCTCACCCATCATTTCGATGAGTCGTCGGGCGAGCAGGGTTGCCGGACTCAGGTCGCCGGGCGCGGAGCCCAGGCGGCGGCGCTGCACGACGTCTCCGAAAGCGGTCTGAAACAGGCCGAGATGATCGGCATGCCGGTCCTTCTGATCATGTTGCTGGTCATCTTCGGCTCGTTGGCGGCCGCGGCACTGCCGCTGGTGATCGCGGGCGTCAGCTTGGCGGTCACTGGTGCGGCGATCTACCTGATCTCCCAACACGCGCTGATGTCTGTTTTCGCGGTGAACATGTCGTCGATGATCGGCCTCGGCGTCGCGGTGGATTACGCGCTGTTCGTCGTGGTGCGGTTCCGGGAGGAACTGCGAGGCGGAGCGAGCGTAGCGGAAGCTCGCGCCATCAGTATGCGCACGTCGGGGATGGCGGTGGTAGCCAGCGGCGCGACGGTTGTCGCGGCACTGAGCAGTGTGTTCATCATCGACAACGCGGCATTGCGTTCCATGGCGCTCGGCGCGGTGCTGGTGGTCTGCGTTGCTGTACTGGTGACTGTCACGTTGCTGCCTGTGCTGCTCGAGCTGCTCGCCACCCGGATCGGCCGAGTCAAGGCCGGCGCGGTCGAACGACCCCTGGAATCAACCTTCTGGTACCGCTGGACTGTCCGTGTCGTCGAACGACCGGTCATTGCGACGGTTCTCGCGCTCGGCGTTCTCGCGCTGCTCATCGCGCCGGTCTTGTCCTTGCGGATGGGCGATGACACCTTGCGTCAGCTGCCGGGGCAGAATTCGGCACGCCAGGCCGCTGAAACCGCGCACCGGCTGCTCGGGCCGGGTGCTGACGCGCCTGTCGTCATCACCCTGCAAGCCCGCGAGGGGGGTGCGGTCGATGCCGACACCGGACGACTGGCTGTTGCCCTGCGCGCTGACTCCTTGGTCGAATCGGCAGAGGTTATCGGCGCCGAAGGTGACATCCGTGTGCTGGCTGTCGTGCTGCGCGCCGACTACGAGAGCGATGCCGCGCGCGCCTTTGTGCGATCGCTGCGCTCCGAGATCGTTCCCGCCACCGGAATCGAGAGCACCGCACAGGTCGCTGTCGGTGGCGCCGGCGCCGGCGGCGTCGACCTGATCGATCTCGTTCGTGAGCGGCTGCCGATGGTGGCAGCTCTCGTGCTGGTGCTGTCGTATCTGCTGTTGGCCTTGCTGCTGCGCAGTCTGGTGCTTCCGCTCAAAGCGATTGTCACCAACATGCTCTCGGTGGGCGCGGGATTCGGTGTGATCGTCGCACTGTTCCAATGGGGCTGGTTGAAGGACCTGACCGGCATCGAGCCGCTGGGACACGTGCAGAGCCTGGCGCTACCGCTGGTCCTGGCTGTCGTTTTCGGCCTCTCGATGGACTACGAAGTGTTTCTGCTGTCTCGTATCCGGGAACGGTGGGAAGCCACCGGTGACGATCGGCGTGCGGTCGCCGAAGGCGTCGGGAGCACCGCCGGCGTCATCTCCAGCGCCGCGGTGATCATGATCGCGGTATTCGCCGCCTTCGGGGTGACCGGTATTCCGGTGGTGCAGCAGCTCGGCATCGCCTGCGCTGTCGCGGTCGCGGTCGACGCCACGATCACCCGGTTGATCCTCGTCCCCGCCACGATGACCATGCTCGGCCGCTGGAACTGGTACTTCCCGGCGCCGCTGCGCAAGATTCGGGTACTGCAGGAGGCATCGGAATGATCGGGGCGTTGGGCGGTGGGCTGACCATGCAGGGCGACACCCCGTTCGCCACGTGCTTCCTGCAGGCACTGGCGAACATCCTCGGCAAACGGGGTGTCGCCGAACCGCTGAGTGCACTCGGCCCGGCGCTCGGATTCGGGCGCCGGAGTGCGACTCGGCTCACCGGTGGCGAGCGCACGGTGGCCAACACCGCACGGGTGACCGGCTTGTCGCTGAACTCGCATCACCATACCGATTGGTCGGACGCGATCCGATTCGAGCGCGAGAGCCTCGCTGCGACAAGCGATCTGATCGTTGGGCTGGATTCGTTCGACATCCCGTCGCCGTATGAGAATCTCGAGCACCTCACCCATGCCGTTGCCGTGCTCGAACATCATGACGACTACGTGGTCGTTGCCGATGCCATGAACCATCCACAACCGCGGCGGATGAACCTGGCCGCCTACGCCGCGTCGCGGATGAGCGAGGCTGGAGCAGGCGTATCGATTGTCTGCTCCGGCCTCGCCGGTCGGCCCGCTGATCAAGCCGAGATCATCGAGCTGCTGGCTACCGAAGTCGCGGCTCACCGCGGCGAACTCGGCATCGCCGCCGCTTTCGCGGTGGACGTGGAAGCTGGTGACGGCGTCGCCGATGTCGCCGATGTCGCCGCCGAACGGCTCGTGCTCGGGCAATTGGTCGGTGGCCTGGACCGGTCGTGGGCTCCCGATGTGGCCAAAGCATTGGCAGGACTGTCGCGACGCTGGTATCTGGCGCACACCATGGCCAGAGAGATCGCCTCGGGTAACGCGGCACCGCGCCCGGCGCGATTGGCTCGACTGCTCACCGAATTGCACGGTCGCGAAACGGCATTCAACGCCATGCTCACCGACTATCTGGCCGCTGACCGCATCCGCACGTGAGCTTCGCGCAAGTCGGCGTCGACCTGGTCCATCAACCGCAGTTCGAGCAGGTGCTGGCCCGCCACGGACAGCGATTCCTGTACCGGGTCTTCACCGATACCGAACGCGCCTACTGCGCCGCACAAGGCACTGCGGGTACCGCGTCGCTGGCAGCCCGGTTCGCGGCGAAGGAGGCCACGTTCAAGGCGCTGGCCTCAGCGCTACCGACGCTGCGCTGGCGCGAGATCGAGACCGTCAGCCACGACGACGGCCGGCCGATGCTGCGGTTACACGAGCACACCAGGGCCGCAGCACTGGCGCACGGGTGTGTCGGTGGCTCGGTCAGCCTCAGCCACGACGGCGACTACGCGATCGCGATGGTCGCCCTGCAATTCACCACCACGATCGACCCCCTCTGAACTACGAGAACCACAGGAGGACAGCGATGGAAGAACGCATCACTTCGCTCGTACTGGCCCACACTTCGCTCGGCGCGGCCGGGACCATCATCGGTACCGACACCGATCTGTGGGCGGCCGGCATGAGTTCGGTGCACAGCGTGAACGTCATGATGGCCGTCGAGGACGAATTCGACATCGAGTTTCCCGAAGCGCTGCTTACCCGAGCGACATTCACCTCTGTCGCTTCGATCGCCGCCGCGGTGCGGACTCAGATCGACGACGACACGATGGTGTCGGCATGACGACCACGGTCGGTCGTGAGCCGATGACGATCGGCGACCCGATCAGGGTCGCGAAGACAGTTGCAGCACAGGTGCTTTCCGCACATGCCGCCACCGTCGACCGGGAAGCGGTGTTTCCCGCCGAATCCGTCGCGGCGATCCACGAGGCAGGATTGCTAGGCGCGGCCGTCGCACGTCGGTACGGCGGAGCAGAGCTGTCGCTGAACGAGCAAGTCGGCGTCGCGAAGGAACTGGGCCGCGGGTGCTCGGCATCGGCGATGGTGTGGGCGATGCACCAAGTCCAAATCGCCTGCATTGCACGCCACCACGGTGACGGTACCGAACTCGTCGCCACCCTGACCCGCTACGTCACCGACGGCACGCTCGTCGCCTCGATCACCTCCGAGGTCGGTGTGGGTGGTAGCTTGCGCACCTCGACGGCCGCGGTCGAATTCGACGGTGATCGCGCCGCGCTGAGGAAGAAAGCGCCCACCGTGTCCTACGGTGCGCACGCCGGTGCCTACCTGGTGACCGCACGCCGCCGTGCCGACGCGGACGCGGGTGACCAGGTGGCGGTTCTGGCCGATGCCTCGTCGAGCGAGCTCGTCCCGACCGGACCCGGGTGGAATCCGATGGGCATGCGCGGAACCTGTAGTCCTGCTTTTACTTTCAACGCCGTGGTTCCTGCTTCGCATGTGCTGCCCGCCGGGTTCGACACGATCGCGGCAGCCACGATGGTGCCCCATTCACACATCCTGTGGGCCGCGGTATGGATCGGCGTCGCCGCCGATGCCTTCAAACGCGCCCAAACCGCGGTCCGCAAACGCGGAACCACCGATGTGCGACTGGCCGATGCGGCCCGAATCCTGACCCAACTCGAAGCGTTGCTGGCCGATTCGGTCCGCCGGTATGCCCCGATCTGGGATGACCCAGCGGCGCTGGACACCCTCGGTGGGCCTGGGTTGACCATGCAATTCAACGACCTGAAGGTGCTCGTCTCCCGAGGATCGGTCGATGTCGTCGAACTCGCCCTCGAGATCTGCGGGATGGCCGGCTACGCCGAAGCGGGCCCGCTGTCAGTCGCTCGTCACCTGCGTGACCTGTACTCCGCACGGCTGATGATCGGCAACGAGCGGCTCATCGCCACCAATACCCAACTTGCCCTGCTGAAGCGAGGATGACCATGAGCATCGAAACCATCTCCCCGAACACCCTGCTGGCGTCCCCCGACGCCGTGCTGATCGCCTCGGAAACACCGGGTGTCAGCGTGACCAACCATGCCTTCGACACCATCATCTCCGGCATGCGCGCCGCGCTGCTCGAACTCGCCGCTCCCCAGCAGCCGACGCCACTGGCGGTGCCGCCGGTGATTTCGCGATCGCTGCTCGAACGTGTCGGCTATGTCGACACCTTCCCCGATCTGCTCGGCACCATCCACTCGTTCACCGGCTCGGCCAAGCGGTGGCGCGAGTTGGATGCCGCTCGGACGGCCGAGGCCGGCCACTGGCATGACGACCAGCAGATCAGCGATCTGTGCGTACTGCCTGCCACCTGCTATCACGTCTACCCGCTGTTCGAGGGCCAGGACCTCGACGCACCGACCGTGCTCACCGCCGAAGCACACTGCTATCGGCAGGAGGGCACTCACGAACTCGGTCGGCTGCGCAGCTTCCGGATGCGCGAATTCGTGCGTATCGCCGGTGCCGACGACTGCACCGCCTGGCGCGACGAATGGGTCCAGCGGCAGCGTGTTTGGCTGGAATCGTTGGGTCTCGAGGTGTCGGTGGTTCCCGCCAGTGATCCGTTCTTCGGCGCGGCGGGTCGACTGATGAGCGCCACACAGAAGGAACAGGAGCTCAAATACGAGCAGTGCGTCGCCGTCGGAGACGGACTCGTGCAAGCGGTCGCCAGTGCCAACTGCCACAAGGAGCACTTCGGCGAACCGTTCGACATCACCGTCGCCGGCGAACCTGCCCACACCGCCTGTGCGGCCTTCGGACTCGAACGGATCGCTCTCGCCTTGATCCACGCGCACGGCACCAACCCGTCGACCTGGCCTGCCGTCGTGCGCGCCGCGCTGCGACTGGACGCCGCGTGACCCACACAGAACTCGTCAACCGTCTCGTCGAAGTACTGCGCGAGGTCACCGACGGTGCGGTGCCCGCGAACGTCGACACCACCGGCCCTCAGAGCATCCGTGCGCTGAAGCTGACCAGCATGAAACTGCTGGCATTCATGGTCGAGCTCGAAGACACACTCGGCGTCGAGTGGGACGACGACATGGCTCCCGACACCACCGCGTCCTTCGACGCGCTCGCCGACTACATCCACACCCAACTACAGAAAGCTGGTGCGCGATGAGCGAATACCGGATCGCGCTGTTCACCGTCGAGTGCGCGCAGACCGGGGCAGCCATGGCGGAAATCGTGGCGCGCCACCCGGAGGTGAGGATGATCGTCACCTCCGACGTCACCCGCCCGGCCCGGGGGAGTGCCGCCCAACAGGCCGTCCAGCACATTCGCCGCTCCGGGCTCGGCTTCGCGGGCTACCTGCTGTCGTCGTTCCAGTTCTACAACGCATGGCTGAGCTTCGACAGGGTTCGCTCGGCGGTGACCGGCAGCGAACGCGACCGCCTCTCGGTGGCGGAACTGTGCGAGCGCAACGACCTGCGCCATGTTCATTCGCAGAATGTCAACGGCGCGGACGTGATCGAGGCGATGCGTGCCGAAGGCATCGATCTGATCGTCATCTACTGGTTCGACCAGATCCTGAAGCAGCGGGTCATCGATCTGCCTGCCCACGGCGTGGTCAACCTGCACGCAGCTCCGCTGCCGGTGTGCCGCGGGTTGTGGCCGGTGCTGTTCTCGGCCATCGAGAACGACCGAACCTTCGGAATCACCGCGCATCTGATCGAGGACGAACAGATCGACGCGGGCCCGATCATCGGCCAGTTGGCTGTCCCTGACGCGGGCCGGTCCGTCATCTATCAGGACGACGTCGTGAACCGCAGCGGAACCGAACTGCTCTCGGCCGTGCTCGCCGACCTACCGGGCGCGATCGCGGCGGGCAGACACCAGAGCGGCGGAAGTTACTTCTCCCATCCCGAGCGCGCACAGATCGCCGCGGGCTCGCAACGCGGCATCTCCTTGACCGCGTTGCGGGACACGCTCGCGGTCTATCGCAGCAAGGGCCCGCTCGACGCCGAGTTCACCGTCGTGCCCGGTGTCGCGGTGGATCCGGATCCGGTCACCGGGTGATGAACGGGAACGGTGTGTCACGGTGGTTGACTGTGCTGTTGGCGATCACCTGCGGAGTGACTTCGTCCAACATCTATCTCACACAACCGTTGCTGCCGCAGATCGGCGCCGATCTGGGCGCGACGGCCGAGACCACGAGCCTTGTGCTCTCGGCAACTCAGATCGGCTATGCCCTCGGCATCTTGCTGCTGGTGCCGTTGGGTGACATCAGGGACCGACGGCCCCTGATCCTGACAATGATGGGACTGACGGGCGCCGCACTCGTCTGCTCCGCGTTGGCACCGTCGATCACGGCACTGGTGGTCGCGGGCTTCCTGGTCGGCCTGTTCACCCCGATCCCGCAAGTCGTGATCCCGCTGGCCGTGCTGCTCGGCGGCGACGCAGCGCGGGGCCGGACGGTCGGAATCCTGCAAGCAGGTCTGCTCATCGGCATCGTCTGCTCCCGTGCCTACGCGGGAGCTATGGCCGAATGGGTGGGCTGGCGCAGCGCATACTGGTGCTCGCTGGCGGCCATGATCGTGGTGACGGTACTGCTCCTGCGGGCGCTGCCCTCCACCGCACAATCGACCGAATCGTTGACCTATCCGCAGCTGATGCGCTCGATGGCCGTGCTGATTCGCAGGCCCGCCGTCGCGGGAATCTGCGTTTCGGGTGGCCTGGTCGGGATCGCCTTCGGCGCCTTCTGGAGCACGATCACCTTCGAGCTCCATTCCGAATTCGGGTTCGGCTCGGCGGCTTTGGGAGCCTTCGGAATGATCGCCGCGGTGAGTGCACTGGCTTCGCCGGTCGCCGGTCGCATCGCGGACCAGCACGGGGTTCGCCTGACCCAGACGGCTTTGATCAGCATGCTCGTCGTGGGCTGGCTCGTCATTGCGGGGCCACCTGGCTGGCCGGTAGTCGTCCTCGGCGCGATACTCATCGATGTCGGATTGTGGGGCAACCAAGTCGTGAATCAGGCCGCACTGTTCGGCGCGGCAGCCCGCGACCACAGCCGACTCAACACGCTGTACTTCTTCACTCGGTTCGCCGGTATCAGTGCCGGTTCGGCGCTGGGCGCGGCGTTGTGGGCTCAGTTCGGTTGGCACGCGGTGGTAGCGCTGGGGATCGGCGCGAGTGTGGTGGCCCTTGGTGTGTTCGCCGCCAGCACCCGAAACCCTTCCACGACTCGTCAGGAGGTACCCGCGTGACCACGGCCGAACAGCAGCAGTGCTCCGCTGACGATTTCCGGTTGGCGATGTCGCGATTTCCTTCGGGCGTCGTGGTCGTCACCGCCGAGGACGAGGACGGCATGCCTTACGGGTTCACCGCCAGTTCGTTGTGCTCGGTCTCGCTCGATCCGCCACTGTTGTTGGTTTGCCTTGCACGCAAGGCTCGCTCGTATCCCGTTTTCGCTCGGGTCGAGCGGTTCGCGATCAGTGTTCTCGCTGCGGACCAGGAGAACACCGCCCGCCGGTTCGCCGGCAGCCTGGGAGAGAAATTCACCGGTGGCGAACTCACACGCGCGCCTGGCGGTGCGTTGGTGGTCGGGGATGCGTTGGCTACCCTCGATTGCCGCGCAGTCAATCGACACGAGGCAGGTGACCATATGGTGTTGATCGGGCAGGTCACCGTTGCTCGAACCAACCCGATACCGGCTCCATTGGTCTATGTCGACCGTGGATTCCGCACTGTCGGCTGAGGCTCGGATCCCACGACCGATGTGCCTTCCGTGGACACGGGATTGCAGGTAGTCGGGTCGGGGGCCGTTGGTCGGAGGCGCTGAGGTCCGATAAACAGGGCCTTTCCCAGCGGTCAGTCATTCTTCGTGGGAGTTCGGGCACGTCCCCGAAGGCTGGCGCTGACCCGGCTCGGTCGACCTGGCTGATCGGCCGGTCGAGAGCCATCCGATAGGGAGTGCTTGCCCAAGGCGATCGCTACGCGTACCGCACGGTCGTATGTTGTCTTCCGAGATCGATCGCGCCGTCATCGGTGGCGACCGTCGCTTCGATGACGTCACCGTCGCGCAGGTACTTCGGGTTCTTGGCCTGGCGGTCGAAGAACAGTTTCCACTTGATCTTGGGTGGCAGTATCGCGCCGATGATCTCCACCGGTTTTGGTGGAGCGCTGATCGCGGTTCCCACCGGAGTGCCGGTGAGCAGCAGATCGCCGGCACTCATCCGCTGGAATCGCGACAGCGCCCGCACGGTCTCGAGCGGTTGGTAGATCATGTCGGCCACGGTCATGTCCTGGCGCTTCTCGCCGTTGACCCACAGCCGTAGCCGCAAGTCGACGAACCGGTCGAGTTCGTCGGCTTCCAGCAGGACCAGTGCCGGTCCCGTCGGGGTGAACGTCGGATACGACTTGCCCTCGTAGTACTGGGTCTGCGGCAATTGCACGTCGCGCGCGGAGATGTCGTTGGTGACGACGAGTCCCGCGATGTAGTCGCCGAGATTGTCGGAGTCGATCTCGGTACCGACGGGCATTTCCCTGCCGAACACCAACCCGATTTCGACTTCGTAGTCCAAGAGTCGCACGTGGCTCGGACGGACGACCTCGTCGTGGGGGCCACTGATCGATCCCGATGCCTTCCTGAAGAAGGTGAGCGGGACCGATCCGGGATCTCCGCCGGAATCCTTCACGTGGGAAGCGAAGTTCGTCATCTGGGCGACCACCCGGCACGGGACCGTGACCGGGGAGACCAACGAGAGTTCGTGCACTGGGACCGGATCGGTGGTTCGCGCCGCCTGGGTGATCGCGGAGCGGTCGGCGAGAAGTGCGGCGGTCGTGGTGGCGTCGGTGGCGATCCGGGCCGCGCCCGCAGAGGTCAGCAGCCACCAGCCGTCGATCGCACGGAGAACGGTGTGTGCCATGAACGCTACTTTCTTCTAGCCGATCAGCTGCTCATATACTGACGATATCATCACTTAAGACGCATGCATCAGTTGAGATCATCTGGAGGATAGCATCAACTATGAGATAGTGGTCATTTGTGTGATCGGTAATCGACTGGCTCGGTGTGGAGGGCACGATGGATGACGCTGGCGGCACCAATCGGCTGGAGCGGCGGAAAGCCCGGACTCGGGCAGCGCTCGTCGCGGCGGCGCAGGTCTTCATCGCGCAGGGCAGGCTCAATGTGCCCATTCTGGAGATCACCCAGGCCGCGGACGTCGGCATGGGGTCGTTCTACAACCATTTCTCGAGCCGGGAGCAACTCCTGCAGGTGGCAGTAGGGGAGGTGCTCGACCGGCTCGGTGGTGCGCTGGACGAACTGACGGCAGACCTCGAAGACCCGGCGCACGTCTTCGCGCAGAGCTTTCGTTTGGTGGGCAGGGTACATCGGCGTGAACCCACCGCCAGCAAGGTTCTGCTCGCGGAGGGCCTGGTCTACGCCGGGTCGGACAGGGGTGTGGCCGCACGAGCACGCCGGGATATCGAGATAGGTATGCGCGCTGGTCGGTTCCGGGTGCGCGATGTCGAACTCGCGCTGGTGATCGTGTCGGGCGCCGCGCTGCGCCTCGGCCAGTTGTTGCACGAGCAGACGGACCGTGACGACGCCGCGGCCGTCGACCAGGTGACCGAAGACCTCCTGCGCATGCTCGGGCTCGGCGCGGAAGAGGCTCACGACATCAGTCGACGTGCCTTGCCGGAGATCTGAGTTCCGGCGGCACGTTCCGCGTCCGCCGCCGGGTCGTAGGTCGGTCCAAGTCGGCCCGGGTCGGGCGCGTGGGGAGCCCCGCGCCCGACCCGTGGTCAGACGTGGAGATCAGCCCGCGTTGACCGCCGCGGCCAGCCTGGGAAGCTGGCGAAGCGGGGCGTGGTGCTCGACTTCCATGCGCTGTTCGGCGTCGAAGATGTCGCTGAGACCCGGGGCGGGGTCGTGGGTTCCGGACTGCGGCAGGGTGGTCGCGCTGAACGGCCAGTCGGAGCCGAAGACGATGTGGTCACGCGTGGTCACGGCCGACACCGCCGACATCGCGGCATTGGAGGCACTGAGAGCCGTGTCGTAGAAGAATCGCGAGATCTGGGTCTTCGTGTCGAGCAGCGACGGCTTGCCCAGGCCCTCGGGCCAGTTCTCGCCGATGGCCGTCTCGGAGGCGACGCCGATCCGCCAGGACAGGAAAGGCAGGGTGCCGCCGGCGTGGGAGAGCTGGAACCGGATGTTGGGGTACCGCTGGGTGACGCCGGTCAGCATCATCATCGTCGCGGCCCGGGTGGTGTCGAAGGTGAACTCTTCGAGGAAGTCGGGCAGGGGCAGCTTCGGCTTGGCGTCGTCCGGGATAGCGGCTGGGTGGACAAAGACGTAGGCCTTGCGGTCGTTCAGCGCGATCATCAAGGGCTCGTAGAGCGGATCGCCCAGATAGACGCCGTTGTAGGCGGACAGCAGGACGATGCCGTCGGCGTGCAGGACGTCGAGGGCGTAGATCGCCTCGGCGACCGAGGCGGCGATGTCCGGCATGGGCAGGACGGCGAAGGAACCGAAGCGGGTGGGGTGCTGCTTGGTGAGTCCGGCGACGTAGTCGTTGCAGTATCGGGCCATGTCGTTGGCTTCCTTACCCGCGGGCAGGAAACCGACGCCGGGATCGGACACCGACAGGGCTTGCGCCTGGATGCCGTAGTAGTCCATGAATTCCAGCGCGGATTCGGGCGACCACTGGGGCGTGGGATAGCCGCCGATCGTGAAGTGCCCATGCGAGAGCAGTGCCGCGCGGTAGTCCGGTGGCAAGACGTGGGAATGCAGATCGATGCGGTAGGTACCGCTCGGAGCGGGCTGCTGGGCGCGGGCGGTTCCAGCCGCGCCGAACCGGGTCGACGTACCGAGGGGGAGAGCCGTGGCCGCGGCGACACCGAGCGTGCCTGCGACAGCTCCTCCCAGCATGCGGCGGCGGCTCACGCCGGCGCGCGATGGAGTATCGGATTCGTTCACGAGAATGTCCTTTCCTTCGGTTGTTTCGGTCGCATCGCGAAGTCCCGCTCGGCGCGGTCGGAGTCCGCCCGAACGGGGATGGGCTGCGGGGTGGGGAGTGCTCGATCGAGCTGATCGGGCGAAGCGATGCGCGAATCGCTGATGAAAGTATCAGATGCGATGCGATACGTGGCTGAACCGGTCTTCTTGCACCGAGGTCGTTCCGCCGGAGGGTCTGGGCAGGGAGTGCGACCGGCATCATCGGCGGAGGCGCTCACTGCTGCTATAGACCGTCATAGATGACGACATGGTCAGTCAATTGCTGCCAGAGAATTCTCAGGCGATCCGCAGACCTCCGACAGGAAGCGTGTGCGCGACGTCACGCAACATGGAGCTTTGCGTCAGATATGATGATTTCATCATCACCATGTTGGTGTGGCGATTGTGCCCGGGATCGTCTCCCCGGCCCGCCAGGGGGAATCTGGAGGAGAACTGATGAAGCTTCGAGAGCTGGATCCCGTCGACACCGGCAACGTGCCCGGTGGGAGTGTGCGGCGACGAATCGCGCGCGGCATCACTCTCGGCCTGGTCGTCTCGCTCGTGCTGGCGACGATCGGGATCGTGTCGGTCGAGCTGTATCTGCGGAACCGGATCGAGGGCTGCCTCGCGGCCGGCCTGCGAGACGACCTCGGCTCCTCGGTGGACGTGGATCTCGGTCCGCGACCCGTCGTGTTCAGTCTGATCGACCAGCGGATTCCCGAGCTGACCGTGGACGGCGACGACGCGCAGTTCGGTCCGGCGGTCGGGATGGCGGTCCATGCCACACTGCATCAGGTCTCGATGGCGCAGGGCGGGGCTTCGGCCACCGTGGGCAGCTCCGAGGCGCGCGTCGACTGGAGCGCCGAGGCGATCCAGCGCACGCTGCACGGGCTGGCCGGGGAGGTGAGGATGTCCGCAGCCGACGGCACGGTCGATGTCACCGGGGTCATCGGCGTGGTGTCGGTGCGGCTGCGCCCCTACATCGAAGACGGGGTGATCCGCGTCGAGATCGTCTCTTCTCGCGGGGTCCCGCCGCAACTGGCGAACGAGATCGCCGACCTGCTCACGGAGAGCCTGCGCGACTATCCGCTCGGGCTTCGACCGGAGTCCGTGACCGTGGCCGACACGGGAATCCGGGTCGAACTCCGTGGCGGCGCCACCGAGCTCCCGGTATCCGGCGACACGTGCTGATCTTTTCATCAGGAATAGCTTGACCTGCCAAGAGCCGGTGCTCGATGATCGACGTGGTGGGTTGCGACGAAGTTGCCGAGCTGACGGTAGAGGAGTGGTTCCATGGCGATCACCGGTAGGAATCTTGCGAGGTGGCTGCGTCCCGGTGCTGTTGTCGCGGTGCTCGCGGCACTGCTGGCGACCATGTATCTGGGATACATCGTCGACCCGGAGAAGAACATGCACGACTTCCCGATCGGACTGGTCAACCTCGATGTCGGCGACACCGTCGGAGGTGAGCAGGTCAACGTCGGCGATCAGATCGCGGCCTCGATGGTTCAGCAGATCCCCGCCGACAAGGTCGCGCTGCGTGAGATGGGCCTGCCGGAGCTGCATCGGGCCATGCTCAACGGCGAGATCTACGGGGCGATCGTCATCCCGAGTGACTTCACCAAGCGTGTGTCGATCCTGGGCGCGGCCGGTGTCGTGCCCGGCGATGTCGATTGGCCCGTCATCACCGTCGAATCGAATCCGGCGGCGGGTGCCTACGCCACGCAGATCATGCTGCGCATCACCACTCAGGCGACGGACGCGGCGAACAAAGCGGTAGGCGCGCAACTGCTCGACCGGGTGCAGAACCAGCTCCAGCCGACATCGGGCGCACCCGCTACCCAGCTCTCCGGCGTGAGCCGACTCGCCCTGGCCGAGCCCGTCTCGGTGCTGGTCGTGCCGTTCCGTGAGCTTCCCGACGGCGCCGGTGGGGGACTGTCGGCGTTCTTCTACACCCTGCTGTTGCTGCTGGCCGGGTTCACCGGCGCGATGATCATCCACGCGATGGTGGACTCGGCACTGGGCTTCGCGCCGACCGAATACGGGCCCTGGTACGTCCACTACCCGGCGACTCCGATCTCGCGCGTGCGGACGCTGCTGCTCAAATGGGGCATTCTGGTGGTCGTCGCGCCAGTGGTGTCCGGGATCTACCTGGCCGTCGCGACGCTGCTGGGGATGTCGATCGAGCGTGCTCCGATGCTGTTCCTCTACGGCGTGCTCGCGATCGTGGCGGTCGGGATCACCGCGCTGTCCATCCTGGCGATCTTCGGTGCGGCCGGGATGCTCGTGAATCTCATCGTGTTCATCGTCCTCGGCCTGCCCTCCGCGGGCGGAACCGTGCCGATCGAGGCGACGCCCCAGGCCATGGCGTGGCTGTCGACCTTCGAACCGATGCACCAGATCTTCATCGCGGTGCGGGCGATCCTCTACTACGACGCCCGGGCGAGTTCGGGCCTGGCGCACGGCGTGTGGATGGCCCTGCTCGGCCTGCTGATCGGACTGGTCCTCGGCCTGGCCGCGACGATCTTCTACGACCGGAAGGGGCTCGAACGCCGGGCTGTCCCGGCGGCCGGCAAGCAGTGAGTTCTGCGCGGACCGGCGCCGACCAGGTCATGGTGGGCGCCGGTCCCGCGATCAGAAGGCGGCCTCGTCGAGATCCATGATGGCGGGGTCGATATCCGCGATCACGGCACGGTCGGCACCGAGCCGGGGCAGCACGGTTCGGAGGAAGAAGGACGCCACCGCGATCTTGCCCGCGTAGAAGTCGCGGTCCGATCCGGCGGACGGGAGTGCGGCCGAAGCGATTTCCGCGGCTACCAGCAGTCGCCACCCGATCAGCAGATCGCCGACCGCCAGCAGGAAACGGACCGATTCGAGACCGACCTTGTACAGCTCCCGACTGTCGTTCGCGGCCGCGAGCAGGTGCTGGGTCAAGGTGGCGGTCATGGCCTGCACGTCGTCGAGCGCGGTGAGCAGAATCGCGCGTTCGACCTTGAACTCGGGGGTGCCGGATTCGGGCTGGGCGGTCGCCCGGACCTGGTCGGCGATATGGGCCAGGGCAACGCCGCGGTCGCGGGCGATCTTGCGAAAGAAGAAGTCCTGCGCCTGGATGGCGGTGGTGCCCTCGTAGAGGGAGTCGATCTTGGCGTCGCGGATGTACTGCTCGATCGGGTAGTCCTGCAGGAAGCCGGAGCCGCCGAAGGTCTGCAGCGAATCGGTCAGGTACTGGTAGGCGCGCTCGGAGCCGACACCTTTGACGATCGGCAGCAGCAGATCGTTGACCCGCGCGGCCAGCTCGGCGTCCGCGCCCGAGACATGCTGGGCGACTGCGGGATCCTGGTGGGCGGCGGTGTAGAGATAGATCGCGCGCAGGCCCTCCGCGTAGGCCTTCTGCATCATCAGCGAGCGCCGAACATCCGGGTGGTGGCTGATGGTCACCTTCGGTGCGGTCTTGTCGGCGATCTGGGTCAGGTCGGTGCCTTGGACGCGAGTCTTGGCGTATTCCAGCGCGTTCAGGTAACCGGTCGACAGGGTCGCGATGGCCTTGGTGCCGACCATCATGCGCGCTTCCTCGATGACCTGGAACATCTGCGCGATGCCGTTGTGCACCTCGCCGACGAGCCAGCCCTTCGCGGGCACGCCGTGGCCGCCGAAGGTGAGCTCGCAGGTGGCCGAGGCCTTGAGTCCCATCTTGTGCTCGACATTGGTGACGAACACACCATTGCGATCACCGAGTTCGCCTGTCTCGGAGTCGAAGTGGAACTTCGGCACCAGGAAAAGGCTCAACCCTTTGGTGCCCGGGCCCGCGCCCTCGGGGCGGGCCAGGACCTGGTGGATGATGTTGTCGGACAGATCGTCGGCATCGGCCGCGGTGATGAACCTCTTGACGCCCTCGATATGCCAGGAGCCGTCCTCCTGCTGGACCGCCTTGGTGCGGCCCGCGCCGACGTCGGAGCCTGCGTCGGGCTCCGTCAGGACCATGGTCGCGCCCCAGCTCTTCTCGACAGCGATCCTGGCCCAGCGGCGCTGGTCCTCGGTGCCGATGCGGTCGACGATATCGGACATACCGGGCCCGGTCAGGTACATGTACGCCGCCGGCTGGGCGCCCAGAATGAGCTCGCTGATCGCCCAGGCGAGCATTCGAGGCGCCGGAATACCGCCGATGGCCTCGGATTTCGCGATGCGCCACCATTCGCCGTCCTGCCACGCCCGTACCGAGCGCTTGAACGCATCCGGTAGTCGCACGGTGTGGGTCGCGGGGTCGAATCGAGGTGGGTTGCGATCGGCGTCGGCGAACGACGCGGCGGCCGGACCCTCGGCGATCCGCGCTGCTTCGACCAGCATCGTGCGCACGGTGTCGCCGTCGAGGTCGCTGAACGCGCCGCTGCCCAGCACGTCCGCCAGGCCGAAGACCTCGAGCAGATTGAACTCGAGGTCTCGGACATTGCTCTTGTAGTGGCCCACGGCCGAGTCCCTTCGACAGGCCGGTCGAGACGACCGGGAGTGAGGTGGAATGCGCGGATCCGATGCGCGCCGTGGGCCATTGTGGGTTCGCGCCGAAGCGCTACGCAACCGTAAGTTATTTTCGGCTAAGTAGATTCAATCTGAGAGCCGCTGGTACCAGATCATGAGATCGTCGTTCTCGCATTAAGTTGACCACCGCTAAGCTGATGAGCGAGTCAGTCGTGCAGGGCGATCCGGTCACCGATGGCGATCAACGCGCCCGCGAGATTCCGGTGGCCGAGGGCGCGCGGGTTGCGCACGGCGTCGATCACGACGGTGCCGATCGCCTGGACGAGGATGCGGGCCTGCGGGAGTGGCAGTTCGGCATGGGCCGTCTGCAACAGCCGGGCCCAGTTCAGGATGCCGTCGCGATGGATCCGGCGGTAGCGCGTGGCCTGCGGTTCCGGTAGGTGTCCGACCTCGCTGACGGTGGTACCGAGCAGGTCCGGCTGCTGGAGCGCGAATCCCACGAACGATTCCATCAGCAGATGTACCGCCTCGCGGGCGTCGCGGCCCTCGGCCAGTGCGCGGGAGGTGTAGAGGCCGATCCACTGCTCGTTGCGCACGATGATCTCGTTGAGCAGGTCGGCCTTGCTCGCGAAGTGGTGATACAGCGCGGGTCCGCTCACGCCGACGGCGGCGCCGATGTCTTCGATGCCCACCGCGGCATAGCCTCGCGTGTTGAACAGGCGCGCCGCCGCGCCGATGAGGCGCTCGGGCCGGGTGATTCGTTCGAACTCAGGGGACAGCGGCGGCGCCGGACGCGACGTGCGGGGCGAGGTCCCGCCCGGAGGCAATTCGGTGGCGAGGAGTCGCAGGATCGCGGCGTCGAGCACCGAGGTGAATGTCGTCGGCGGCAACTGCTGGCGGTGGTACGACGGGCTGACCGCCACCGAGAGAACGCACCAGCTCAGCAGCTCGACATCATGGTCGGATAGTTCTGGGCGCCGCGCGCGCACTGCCCGGCGCAGGTAGCCGGTCAATCGAACCGCCCGGATCAACACCGAAGAGCGGTGCGCGGCGGTGAGGTTGCGGAACTCGAGCTGCCACAGCCTCGGCAGCCCGCGCAGCTCGAGCGCGATGGCGACGAGTTCCTCGAAGACCCGATGCCCGCTCGCGTCCTGGACCGCGGCGGCCTCCAGCCGGGACACCGTCGCGTCCATGCCGGACATCAGGCAGTGGCCGAGCAACTCCTGCTTGTTGCGGAAATGGCGGTACAGCGCCGCCGAGGAGATCCCGACGGCGGTGGCGATCTCGGCCATGGACGTGCCGTGGTAGCCCGCCCGGGCGAAGGCGTCGGCGGCCGCGGTGAGGATCGTGGCGCGGCGGTCGCGTGGACGTCGGCGAATCGCGTGGCCGCCCGGGGTGCTGGTGCTCATCGTCTCCCAGTCTGGCGTACCGGGGCTGTGCCGTCGGGGGTGGCCACCGCATGGCCTCGTCGTCCGATGGCGGGCACGACCGGCCCCAGTGGGTGAACTCACAGTCATATGAATGTGTTGATCAAATATGATCAAAATATCAATGTTGCGATCATTGATAGGAGTGCTGTCCGGTGTTCGTGTCACAGCGCGGCGACAAGCGCGGGAAGTGAGAAGTAGTGCCTGACAGTGGTGTTCAGCCGCTTCACGATGAGCCGTTCGACGACGCGCCGCAGGGTGGGAAGGGGGTCGAATCCGCGCGGGCGCCGGTTGTCGTGAGGATTCTGCTCGGGGCGTTCCGGTGGTATCACCGCCACGAAGTAGGGGGCGTGCTCGAACCGGCATCGGGGCCGGCGTTGTTCGTGGCCAACCACGGCTTCGGCGGTGTCTTCGATCTGAATGTCCTGGCCGCGCGATCGGCCTATGTCCGCATCGGGGATCCGCGACGGGCGGTCGTCCTGACGCATCACATGGCCTGGGCGATGGGGCTCGGCCCGTTGCTCGCCAAGATGGGGGCCGAGCCCGCGACCGGTGATAACGCCCTGGCGGCCCTCGCGCGTGGCGAGCATGTCCTCGTGTTTCCCGGGGGTGATGTCGACGCGTTCAAGTCGTGGGGCGAGCGCAACCGGATCATCTTCGACGGGCGGACCGGTTTCGCGCGGCTGGCGATCCAGGCGGGGGTGCCGATCGTTCCGGTGGTCACGTCGGGGGCGGGGGAGTCGCTGATCTGCCTGTCCGATGGTCGTGCGCTGGCGCGCTTGCTTCGCCTCGACAAGGCGCTGCGGCTCAAGCGGCTCCCGATCACGCTGTCGTTGCCGTGGGGGCTCACCGTCGGAATCGCGGGGTTGTTCCCCTATATCCCGCTGCCGACCAAGGTTCGGACCGCGGTGCTGCCTGCGATGGGGCCGGAGGTTGGGGAGTCGCCGGGGGAGTTCGCCGAGCGGGTGCGTCGGGTGATGCAGGACGAGATGGATCGCCAGACCGCGAACCGTGTCCTGCTGCTCGGATGAGAACCGGTCAAACCACCAGTTCTGAGTATTTCATCAGAAACACTTGACGTGGATTCGATCGGAGGTGATGATATTATCAACTGCATTGGGAGGTACATCGTGACAAGCATCGACAAGGGAGTCGACACCGGGCGCACGGTCCAGGTCGGCAACCGCGAGATCTACTTCACCGAGTTCGGATCAGGACCCGCGGTCGTGCTGCTGCACGGCGGCGGCCCCGGCGCGACCGGGCTGTCGAACTACTCGCGCAATATCGAGGCGCTGGCGCAGCACTTCCGGGTGCTCGTGCTCGACATGCCGGGCTACGGACGGTCGTCGAAGTACGTCGACCAGTCCGATCCCTTCGGCGACCTGGCGCGTGTGCTCGGCGAGTTCCTCGACGCCTTGCAGATCGACTCGGCGCACCTGATCGGCAACTCCTACGGCGGGGCAGCGGCGCTGCGGCTGGCGATGGACCGCCCCGACAAGGTCGGCCGCCTGATCCTGATGGGCCCCGGCGGCGTCGGTTCCACGCGCGCCCTGCCGACCAAGGGTCTGCAGGAGCTCCTCGCGTACTACCCCGGCAGTGGCCCGAGTCGCGAGAAGATCATCCGCTTCATCCGTGAGTTCCTGGTGTACGACGGTGCGACGGTGCCGGACGAAGTGATCGAGGAGCGCTACCGGGCCAGCATCGACCCCGAGGTCGTCGCCAACCCGCCGCTGCGCCGGCCCTCGGGCCTGTTCGCCCTGCGCACGCTCTGGCGGATGGACTTCACCCGGGATTCGCGCCTGAGCGAGGTGGCGCACCCCACGTTGGTGGTGTGGGGCGAGGACGACAAGGTCAACCGGCCGTCCGGGGGCAGGATGCTCGCCGAGACGATGCCCAACTGCGACCTCTACCTGGTCGCGCGTACCGGGCACTGGGCGCAGTGGGAGCGGGCCGAACTGTTCAACACCCTCGCGATCGCGTACCTGAAGGCCGAGCGATGAGCGGCCTCGTACCCGGCGACGGGTCGGTCTTCGGGGCGGTGCACCTGGGCTACGTCGTTGTGGAGTCGGCGCGGCTGGGCGAGTGGCGTCGCTTCGGCGTCGACGCGATCGGCATGCACGCCGACGACGTCGACAGCTCCACGCTGCGGTTCCGCCTCGATGAGCACGCGTGCCGTTTCCTGGTGGAGCAGGGTCCGCAGGAGGACGTGACGGCCGTCGGCTGGCAGGTCGACGATCACGAAACCTTCGACCGGATCATCGCGCGGGTGTCCGATCGTGGCGTGCCGATCGCCGAAGGCAGTGCCGAGGACGCGGCCCGTCGTGGCGTGGAGCGTCTGTGGCGGTTCGCCGGCCCCAAGGGGATCCGGCAGGAGATCTTCACCGTCCCGGTGACCACGCCCGAGCCGCTGCGCATGCTCAGCTCCGGGTGGGTGACCGGCGAAGCCGGCATGGGACATGTCGCGATCGTGTCGAGGGAACCGGAATCACTGCGGGGCTACTACGAGACGGTCTTCGACTCCCGGCTCAGCGACTACATCGACGAGAACGTCTCCGGCCTCAAGCTCAAGATCCGGTTCCTGCGGGTGAACGAGCGGCACCACTCGATCGCGATCGCCAACATCCGCGGAGTGAAGATCGACCCGATCCGAACCCGGGTGCAGCACATCAACATTCAGTCCGGCTCCCTCGACGACGTGCTGGCCGCCTACGGGCGGGTCACCGATCTCGGCTTCCGGATGGCCTGGTCGGTCGGCCAGCACACCAATGATCGTGAGCTGTCCTTCTACTGCGTCACCCCGTCCGGATTCGAACTCGAGGTCGGCTGGAATCCGATCGTGTTCGGCCCGGAACGCGAATCGACGTGGGAGCCGACCACCTACCAGGGCATCAGTATCTGGGGTCACACGCCGGTCGGCGAGACCGTGCTGGACAAGTTCACGCAGTTCCGGCAGGTCGTTCGGACCCTGCGGACCCCCGAGATCACTGTCCCCCAACTCACCGGAGGCATGGCGCGATGACATCGTTCGACTACGACGTGGTAGTCGTCGGACTGGGGCCCACCGGGCTGACCCTGGCGAACCTGCTAGGCCGTCGCGGCGTGCGGGTCCTGGTACTCGAGCGCGAACCGGAGTTCTACGGCTTGGCGCGGGCGGTGTACACCGACGACGAAGGCATGCGGATCTTCCAGACCGCCGGTGTCGCCGACGAAGCCTCGGCGCAGATGAACCTCGACTGCACCGTGCAGTGGGTGCGCCGCGACGGCTCGGTGCTCGCCCAGTTCAACCAGGTCTCGCGCCCGCTGGGCTGGCCGGTGGCCAACTTCCTGTACCAGCCCTACCTGGAGAACACGCTCGAGAACGCCCTCGAGCGCTACCCGCACGTGACGGTTCGCCGCGGCCGGGAGGTCCTCGGTTTCGATCAGGACGCCGACGGCGTGCTCGTGCGGCATGCCGAATGCCAGGGAACCGGGTACGGCAAACACGCCGCCGACACCGATGCGGCCACCTCGGAAGAGGTACGGGCGAAGTTCCTCGTCGGCTGTGATGGCGGCCGCAGCGTGGTCCGCACGCAGCTGGGTATCGATATGACCGGTACGAGCTACCCCGAACGCTGGCTCGTGGTCGATCTGCTCGCCAACGACGGTGTCGACGCGTTCCGGCATCTGCCGTACTTCAACTTCGTCTGTGATCCCGAGCTGCCGACGGTGTCGTGTCCGCAGCCTGGTGGGCATCACCGTTTCGAGTTCATGCTCAACGATGAGCAGAGCAAAGAGGAGATGGAGGACCCCGACCAGGTCCGCAGTCTCATCGCCCGCTACGTCGATCCCGACGAAGTGACGGTGCTGCGCAAACTGGTCTACACCTTCAACGCCGTGGTCGCCGACCAGTGGCGTGAGGGACGCGTCCTGCTCGCCGGCGACGCCGCGCACATGACGCCCCAATTCATCGGCCAGGGCATGAACGCCGGTGTCCGCGACGCCGACAACCTGTCCTGGAAGCTCGGCGCCATCATCGGGCACGGTGCGAGTCTCGATCTCCTCGACACCTACGAGACCGAGCGTCGGCCCCACGCCAAGGCGATGATCGATCTGTCGGTGCTGAACAAGAGCCTCGTCTCGATCGACAACAAGCTCGCCGCGGGTGCCCGCGATATCGCCCTGGCCACCGCGCTGAAGGTCCCCGGACTCAACACCTGGATCCGGGAGGCGAAGATGAAGCCGTCCCCGCGGTTCAAGCGCGGTGCCTACTTCGGGCTCCCGCGCAAGTTGACGCGCGGCGTCGAGGGCACGCTGGCACCGCAGCCGGAGATCCGCACCTTCGACGGCCGCCACCAGCGCCTCGACGAAGCGCTCGGCCTCGGCTTCGCCGTCGTCGGCTACGGTGTCGATCCGCGTGCGGGACTCAGTGTCGCCCAGCGCAATGCCCTGCAGATACTCGGCGCGCAGTTCGTCACCGTGTACGCGACCGGTGGCCGTCCGCAGGGCGAGCCGGGCGACGCCCGGGTCGCCGCCACCGACTACGCCGACGTCGAGGATTACACCGGGGACATGGCCCGGTGGTTCGCCAAAGCCGGTGTCGCCCAGGGTGGCACGGTCCTGCTCCGCCCGGACCGATACGTGTTCGGGATCAGCGCGAAATCCGACGCGAGCGAGCTGGTCACCGCACTGCTGGCCCGCCTCGCCGTCACGCCCGCGATGTCGACCGCGAACCACAGCCCCCTGCGCGTCGTGGCGTCCGCCGCGCCGAGCCCCCTGGAGGAAGCCCGATGACCACGACCACCAGCGAACTGCCCGCCGTCCTCGCCGCCGCCGAGCGACTGGCGACCGCGACGCAGCTGGGCGTGCCCGTGGCCGCGGTGCGTGACCTGATCGGCGCCGACGACGTGGACCTGGCCTACGCGGTGCAGAGGCTGGGCACTCGCCGACGGATCGACGAGGGCGCCCGCGTCGTCGGGCACAAGATCGGATTGACCTCCACGGCGGTGCAACGTCAGCTCGGTGTCGACCAGCCCGACTTCGGCGTGCTCTTCGGCGACATGGACGCGGGCACGACGCCGCTGTCGCAGCGGCCGAGGCTGCTGCAGCCCAAGATCGAGGCCGAGCTGGCCTTCGTCCTCGGCGCCGACCTGACCGGTGACGACCTCGATCCCATCTCGGTGCGCGGCGCCATCGACTACGCCGCACCCGCACTCGAGATCGTGGACAGCCGAATCGCGGGCTGGGACATCACCTTCGGCGACACCGTGGCCGACAACGCCTCGAGCGGCTGGTTCGTGCTGGGCGAACAGCGGCTCTCCCTCGATGACTTCGAACCGCGTGAGATCACGATGGCCATGCGCATCGATGGCGAGATCGTCTCGCGCGGAAAAGGCGTGGACTGCCTCGGCGACCCACTGCTGGCGCTGGTCTGGCTCGCGCGCACCGCTCAGGCGCTGGGAGATCCGCTGCGCGCGGGCGAGATCGTGCTCTCCGGCGCGCTGGGGCCGATGGCGCCGCTGGTGCCCGGCGCGCGGGTCCACGCCGAACTGACTCAGCGTTCGGGGCCGCTCGGCACCGTCGACTTCACCCTGGAGGAACAGCGATGAGCCGCACCAAAGTCGCCGTCATCGGATCGGGCAATATCGGCACCGATCTGATGATCAAAGTCTTGCGCCTGTCCGACACACTCGAGATGGCCGCCATGGTCGGCATCGACCCGGATTCCGACGGGCTCGCCCGCGCCGGCCGGTTGGGTGTGCAGATCACCTCCGATGGTGTCGAGGGTTTGATCGGGCTACCGGATTTCGATGACATCGAGATCGTTTTCGACGCCACCTCGGCGGGCGCGCACAAGGCCAACGCCGCCGCCCTCGCCCCCTTCGGCAAACGCCTGATCGATCTGACTCCCGCCGCGATCGGCCCGTTCGTCGTTCCGGCGGTGAACCTCGATGAGCATGTGGCGGCCGACAACGTCAACATGGTCACCTGCGGTGGTCAGGCGACGATTCCGGTGGTCGCGGCCATCGCCCGGGTCACCGCGGTGCCCTACGCCGAGATCGTCGCCTCGATCGCGTCGAAATCCGCGGGCCCCGGCACCCGAGCCAATATCGACGAGTTCACCGAGACCACCTCGACCGCGATCGCCGCGGTGGGCGGCGCCCAGCGCGGACGCGCGATCATCGTGCTCAACCCCGCGGAACCGCCGCTGATCATGCGCGACACCGTGTTCGCGCTCATCGACACCGCCGACGCCGAGGTCCACACGCGGATCAAGGAGTCGATCCTGGCCATGGTGGCCGACGTCGCCGCGTATGTGCCGGGCTACCGGTTGAAGCAGGGTGTGCAGATCACGCCCGTCGAAGCCGGAGCTCCGCTGCGCACCCTGGTCGGCGACACTCCGGTCACCCACCAGGTCAGCGTGTTCCTCGAGGTCGAGGGTGCCGCGCACTACCTGCCGGCCTATGCCGGGAATCTCGACATCATGACCTCGGCCGCCGTGCGCGTCGCGGAGCGGATCGCGGCATCCACGAAGGAGAGTGTCCGATGAGCGCCGAAATCTTCCTGCAGGACGTCACCCTGCGCGATGGGATGCACGCACTGCGGCACCGCATCGATCCCGCCGGGGTGGCCCGGATCGCCGCCGCGCTCGATGCCGCGGGCGTGGACGCAATCGAGGTCGCCCACGGTGACGGGCTGCACGGCGGCAGCCTCAACTACGGGCCGGGCAGCCACACCGACTGGGAATGGCTCGAAGCCGCCGCGGGCGCGGTGCGGTTCGCCCGGCTGACGACCCTGCTGCTGCCCGGCATCGGCACCATCGAGGACCTGCGTCGCGCGTTCGATCTCGGCGTGCGCTCGGTGCGGGTGGCCACCCACTGCACCGAGGCGGACATCTCCGCCCAGCACATCGCCTACGCGCGCGAACTCGGCATGGACGTGTCCGGCTTCTTGATGATGAGTCACATGAACAGCCCGGAAGGTTTGGCCGACCAGGCGAAACTCATGGAATCCTATGGCGCGCACTGCGTGTACGTCACCGATTCCGGCGGGCGCCTCACCATGGACGGTGTTCGTGAACGCGTGCGCGCCTACCGCGGCGTGCTCACGCCCGACACCGAAATCGGTATCCACGCCCACCAGAACCTCTCGCTGTCCGTGGCGAACAGTGTCGTCGCGGTGGAGGAGGGCGTGACCCGGGTGGACGCATCCCTGGCCGGACTGGGCGCCGGGGCGGGCAACACTCCGCTCGAAGCGTTCGTCGCCGTCGCCGACCTGACCGGCTGGGAACACGGCGCGAACCTCGATCAGCTGACCGATGCGGCCGACGATCTGGTCCGGCCGCTGATGGATCGGCCCGTCCAGGTCGACCGCGAAACGCTGACGCTCGGCTACGCGGGTGTCTACTCGAGCTTCCTGCGCCATGCGGAGAACGCCTCGGCCACCTACGGCGTGGACGTGCGCACGCTGCTCACCGTCGCCGGTCGGCGAGGGCTTGTCGGCGGACAGGAAGACATGATCGCCGATATCGCGCTCGACCTGGTCGGTGATCACTGAGACTTCCGGCTCGCGCGGACCGGAAGGTGACGCGGTCCCGGCCTTTGTCACAGGAGGCCGGGACCGCCGTCCCCACGAGTCGGAACACGGGTGTGCCACGACCGCCGCCGATGTCAGGCGGTACGGCGGCCAGACCGTCGCGACGCGCAAGGCGCGACGACGGCGTCAGTTCCTCGACGCGGCCACCCGCGTCTGCGCGGAGCGCGGCTGTTTCGGCTGCTCGCTCAGCGATATCTGTGCGTCGGCGTCGCTGTCGAAGCGGCAGTTCTACGAGGAATTCCACACTCTCGACGAGGTGCTCGTCGCGGCCTATGCCCGGATCCAGGACAGGGCGGCCGCCGCGGTGGCACGCGCGCTCGCGGACCAGACCGGACCCGTCGAACCGGTCGTCGCACTGCGCGCCGCCCTGATCGCCTATTTCGCCGCGATCGAGAGTGAGCCGTACGGCGCCAGGTTCGCCCTGCTCGAGGTGAGCGGTGTCGGTGAACTCGCACAGCAGCAGTGCCGCGCGCACGCCCACCGATGGGCGGGACACATCCGGAGTTTCCTGGCGGCGAGAGGTTCACGTCCGGCCGACGACACCGTCGGGCTGCTGACCGCGACGGTCAACGCTGTCGCGCGCGAAGGCCTGTCGTGCGTCCCCGAGCTGCCGCCGTCGAGCCTGATCGAGCTCCTGACGAGTATGGCGATGCTGGTGGTTACCCGAGGGGCTTCGGCAGATCACGGGGCAGCGGATTCGTAGCCAGCCTCTCGGCGGCCTCCTTGGACATCCCGAACATGCGCAGCACCCGGCTGGTCACCTGATCGGTCAGCTCCCCGGCATCGGCGTCGGGCGTGCGATCCAGTAGCTGGAGCAGCCCGAGCAGCGCCCCACCAGCAGCCATCATGGCCATCTCGATATCCATCGGGTCGAACCTGCCCGCCTGCTGCGCGGCCGCGATATCGCGGCGCGCACGGGGAGCGAGGCCCTCATCGCGAACGAGGATCGATGTGCCCGAGTGCAGGATCACGCGGACGCCTTCGGGAAAGTCGCGCTGCATGCGGCCCGTCATCCGGAAACTCACCGCGAACACCTCCGCCGGATCCTCGTATGCCGCGACCACGCCATCGCGCAGCACGCCGTAGGTGTTCAGCACCGCGCGGACGGCTTCCTCGAACAGCTCGTCCTTCGAGGAGAAATGGTTGTAGAACGACCCGAATCCGACATCGGCGGCATCGGTGATCTCCTGGATGCTGACCGCGGTCCGCCCCTCGGCCAGCAGTGTGGTCGCCGCGGCCAGCAGCGCGTTGCGCGTGCGTGCCCGTCGCCGGTCCACCCGATTCCGTGTGATGGGTTCGGCTGTCATCGAACCTTCCTCCGGCCTACGCTCGTGGACCGATCGCCCGTGCGATGCCACGGAAGGCTTGGCGCCGAATCGTGCTCCGAACCCGGTTCAGCACCGGCGTCGACGGTGCGATGGCCGGGGCGGCACCGAAACGGGGGAACAGGGTGAGTGCGTTGACGCGCTCGACGGCACGGCGCTGGGCGTCATCGAGACCCGCGTAGGCGTCGAGGCCGCCGCCGAAGTAGAGCACCGCCGGATCGGGGGCGAACGGCCAGTCGCTGCCGTAGAGGACGTGGCCCGGCCGGGCGAACGACAGCAGGCTCGGCAGGGCCGACGCGCTCGAGGACAGCGCGGTGTCGAAATAGAACCCGGCGAACTCGTCGATCAGGTCGGCCGGGCTCACTCCGGTTTCGCTGAAGATGGTGAGCGCCAGCCGGTGGGCCGCGTAGGGGACGAAGCCGCCACCGTGCGACAGGATGAACTTGATGTTCGGGTACCGACGTCGAATCCCGTTGCGCACCAACAGGTAGGCGGCCCGGGTCGTGTCGAGGAGGAAGTCCGCGGCGAAGGGCAGGATTCCGGGAACCGACTCGCCGGGAAGATCCGCCGGGTGTACCAGAACGACCGCGCGACGGTCGTCGAGCGCGCGGAAGAGTTCGTCCTGGCCCTCGGCGCCGAGATAAACCCCGGCGGAGTTCCCGAGCAGCACCACTCCGTCGGCGCCGAGAGTATCGAGGGCTCGTTCGGCTTCCAGCCGGGACGCTCGCACGTCGGGCATGGGCAAGGTGGCCATGAATCCGAGCTGTCCCGGGTGGGCGGCCGAGATCTCGCAGGAGTAGTCGTTGAGGGCCTGGGCGAGCGTCGTGGCCTCGGCGGGATCGGTAAGGAAGGTGGTTCCGGGTGTCGACACCGACAGAATCGCCGAGCCGATCCTCGCAGTCGCCATCAGGCTCAGAGCCGAGTCCGGCGACCAGTCCGGCAGATCCCGGCCACCCGGGGCGGTGATGCCGTGGCGGCGCAGCGCGTCGCGATAGACCGGCGGGATCATGTGCTGATGCACGTCGATTCGGTCCGCGTTCATCGGGTCCTTCCGTTCATGGTGGAGAGATCTGCGGCTACACCATCGGCACTTATGTGATGATAGTATCAGTTACGACGACTCTCTAGCTATAGTGATGAAAATGTCAGCAGCTTCGCGCTGGGTGCGGGCTACTTCGTCAGCCCCAGCAGGGCGGCCGTGAGTCCGTAGTCGGGACCGAAGTCCTGCATGTTGCCGGTGCGGCAGCCGTCCGCGCGCATCTGGATCCGCTCGCAGAAGACGCTGATGATCTCGCCCGACAGGGCGGTTCCGATCAGCACGTTCTGGCGGAAGTACCTTCCGTCTTTGTCCATCGTGCGGTCGATGTTCTCCATGAGCAGCGGAGTGAGGTCAACGATCTCGGTGAGCGCGCCGGAGTTCGCACGTAGTTGGTTGGTGACATTGGTCAAACCGGCGAGTGAGGCGGCGAGCTCGTCCTGGTGCCCGGCGAATGCGATGCTGGTGTTGGCCAGGAAGGCGTTGAGCTGGTCCAGTGTTGCCTGCAGGCCGGGCGCCTGCTCGGCTAGCAGCCCCGACATGGCGGTCATCCGGTCGCTGAAGTCGCGCACCGACTGGTCGTTGTCGGCCAGCATCGTCGTGAGCTCGTTGAGCTTGATGATGATGTTGGCGATGGCGTCTTTGTTGTCGACACCGACCTTCAAAGCACCTGAGAGCGCGTCGAGGGTTTCGCGGATCTTCTGGCCGTTGCCGTTGAGCACCGGGTAGAGCGCCCGGCCTGAGAGCGGGCCGAGACCCTCCTGGCCGGGTTCGGGCTCGAGCGAGGCTGCGAACTGGTCGATGGTCTTGATCATCGTGTCCAGCTCGACCGGGGTCCTGGTCCGCGCGAGCGGCAGGTGATCGCCGGATTCGAGGGTACCGCCGCCGGTGTAGGGCGGGGTGATCTCGATGTGGCGGTCGGTGACGATCGATGGCGAGATGATCGCCGCGATGGCGTCTTTCGGGATCTCGATGCCTGCGTCAACGGTCATGTGGACCTCGACGTAGGTGCCCTTGGGGACGATCTTGTCGACCTTGCCGACCGCGAGGCCGAGGACCATGATCTCGTTGCCCTCGTACATGCCCGCGATGTTCTCGAAATCCGCGGTGATCTTGGTGGGAGGCGTCGATGTCGGCAGGGCGGAGCAACCGCCGAGGGTGAGGGCGGCTGCTCCGCCCGCGACGCACAGCCAGTGGAACCCGGCCTTCTTTCTGCCCAGCATGAACGGGTCCCTTCGCGCTCCAATAAATGATGATGCGATCACAAATGATAGAAGCATCGACACGATCTGGTGATGAAATCATCAAATACGCCCGGAGTGTCGGGCTCGGATCGGGATGACTCCCGTCACTCTCGGTGCGGCGTCGTTGCAGTTTATAGAACTGACCATCATTATTGATGAAACAGTCATAAAATATCGCCCGGTCGGCGCGCTGCTCCATGCCCCGCACCGGCAGAAGGGACCGGGTCGAGATGTCGAACCTGCAGCGCGTAGTCGCCCTGCCTGTGATCGGAGTCATGTGCTCCGCGTCACTGTTGATCTCCGGGTGTGGAATCGGCGTACCGGGAGGATCGCGGGAGTCCGGTGCGAGCGGCACGGTCGCGACGTCGCCCCGGACGACGAGTCCCGTCGCGGCGGAGGTGGTCACCCCGGAAGACGCCGGTCATCGGTGGGCGGCCGCCGGTTCGGCCGTCCTGACCCCCGGGATCCAAGCGAACACGCACGGAGGCGGGCAGTGCACGACGAACTACGTGTTCGTCGACGACACCGACAGGGTCTACCTCGGCCAGTCCGCGCACTGCGCCGGAACGGGCGGATCCACCGAAACCGACGGATGTACGGCCACCAGTCAGCCGCTCGACACCGCGGTCGATTTCACCCGCCGTGGCTCACTCCGTTCCGACGGCACCACCATCGGCACCGGCCGGCTGGCCTACAGCAGCTGGCTGACGATGCGGCAACTCGGCGAAGCGGACCCGAATGCCTGCGCGTACAACGACTTCGCGCTGATCGAGATCGACCCCGGCCTCGTCGATCAGGTCAATCCGAGCGTGCCGTACTGGGGCGGTCCCACCGGTCTCAACACCACCGGCACGCCCGAGGGCGAACACGTCTACAGCTATGGCAACTCGAGAATCCGGGGTGGCCTCCCCGGGCTGTCGCCGCAGCGAGGTGAGAGCTTCGCCGATGACAGCTCACTCGGCGGGTGGACCCACGCCCTGAAATCGCCGACGCCCGGCATTCCGGGTGACAGCGGAAGCGCCTTCCTCGACGCCGAAGGACGAGCGGTGGGCACGCTCTCGACTGTGGGGCTCGGGTTGCCCATCATCAACAATGTCGGCGACATCAGCCGCGAACTCGCTTACGCACGAGCGCATTCCGGGATTTCCGGACTGCGCCTCGTGCTCGGAACCGAAGAGTTCGACCCGAACCGGTGACGCCTGTCCGCATCTGTCCCGGCCGGACCGAGTGTGGGTCTACTCGCCGGCCCCGAGGGGCAGATCGGGGTCGGCGGGCAGCTGGGGGAGTGGTCCGGAGCTGAGGCGCTGCGCGGTTCGCTTGTTCACGCCGAACATGCGCAGGGCTCGATATGCCATGTCGTCGGCGAGTGCCGCCGCGTCCGCATCCGGATCGGCGTCGAGCAGTTGCAGCAGTCCCAGCAGCGTTCCGCCCGCCGCCATGACGGCCAGATCGGGATCCATCGGTTCGAAGCGCCCTGCCTCCTGCGCGGCCACGATGTCCTGACGGGCACGGGGCGCGAGCCCCTCGTCGCGCAACATGACCCCCATGCCGGAATGCAGGACCACGCGCACCATCTCGGGAAGTCGGCGCTGTAGCCGTCCGGTCAGCCGGAAGCTGACCGCGAAGACCTCGGCCGGGTCGTCGTAGCGAGCCACGACCTGGTCGCGCATCGTGCTGTAGACGTTCAGCGCGGACCGCACGGCCTCGTCGAAGAGCTGTTCTTTGGAGTCGAAGTGGTTGTAGAAGGAGCCGAAACCGACGTCCGCGGCGTCGGTGATCTCCTTGATGCTGACCGATGACTTGCCCTCGGACAAGAACTTCCGCGCAGCGCCGAGCAGCGCATTGCGCGTGCGTTCCCGGCGACGATCGGTACGCGTGGGTGTGGTCTGCTCGGCTGTCATCTGCCCTCCACCTCGAGTTGCCGCAGCAATCATAACTGATCGGATATTCAGTACCGATGCGTGCGACTCGTGGCGTGGGTGTGGCGGTCGCTGTGGGCCCGGCGTCGCACCCACAGCGACCGACCGGCGCGAAGGGTCGGCTCAGCCGATGGCGCCGGACAGGACGGGCAGCATCTTCACGACCTGGGCTTCCCAGTACTTCCAGGCGTGGACACCCGAGGAAGGGAAGTCGTAGGTCACGGTGGTGGCGCCCAGTGACTTCATGCGTGTCTGGAACGACCGTGAGTTGGTCAGGGACAGCGTCTCGAGTGCCGAGCCCTCCGCGGCCTGCTTGCTCGGCTCCCCGGCCTCGGACGGCACGCCGTTGGCGGCCGACACCCACAGCTCGGTCCCGTTCCGGATGAGAGCGGGGGCGAGGAACATGGGATCCATCCACTGCCATTTGTCGGAGGTCGGCGAGCTGATCATGCACGAGATGTTGTACCCACCAGCCTTGGCCATGGCGGCCGAGATCGCTCCGCGCATGCCCGGAGCCGACGGGTTCAGATATCCGGACAGGGACGCGGCATAGCTGAACTGGGCGGGATGATGAGCGGCGAGCGCGAACGCGGCGCTACCACCCATCGAGAGTCCGATGACACCGTTGCGGGTCGGGGACAGGCCGAGCCGTTCGTGCAGGGCGGCGGGCAAGACCCGGGTCAACAGTGTCTCCCAGGTGTAGGTGTAGGACTTTCCCGGCCCGGTGTCGGGTGCGGAATCACCGGCGATTTCGGATACGGCGCCCTCCGGAAGGTACGACGGGCGATCCCAATCCATATAGAAACTGGATTGTCCGCCGACCGGCAGCACGACATTGATGTTGTTCTCGGTCAGTGTCCTGGCGACCTCGGTTTCGATCTCCCAGCCGTTGAGGTCCTCACGTGCCCACATTCCGTCGAGGGCGTAGACCACGCGCTGGGTGTTGCCGTCGGCCGCGCGGAATACGCGGGTCTTGACGGGGCCCATATCGGAGTCGACCCAGAAGTCGACGCCGACGGGATCGAACGCGGCGTTCGACCGAGGTGTCGCTACGAGCAGAAACGTGAGCAAGGAGAACAGGGCAAGCCACAATGTCATTCGGGAGAGCGCTATCAACGCTTCGTCTCTTTTCATGGGTTGTCGGAGCCAGTTCGATACTGGTCACCGGGCGGAGGCTCAGCTCGAAGTGGAAGGCCACGGGCGCGCGGGGCCCACCGCGCGCCCGGCTTTCCGACCGCTACTTCGACTGCTGCTGGCTCTGCACCGACGGCTGGTTGATCGTGGTGTAGTACTGGACCGCGGCGTAGATCGCCACGGGCGCGGCGATGAGCAGCTGTCCCGCCAGCACGCCGAGGAAACCACCGGCCGCCACACCCGCGATGCAGCCCTGCACCTCGGACGGGAGTCCACTGAACATGGTCGCGAGCGCGCCGGTCAGTGTCGCGCCGGTCGCGCCGCCGATGACGCAACCGACCGCCGCGCCGCCGATTCCGCCGACCATGGCGCCGATCGAGGCGCCGAGTCCGATCGTGCTCGTCATGCGGGCCCAGGCGTCGCGCTCACGGTCGTAGTCGTTCTTCCAGGTGGCCTGCTCCTCGTAGGGCAGGGCGACCGGCTCATAGTGGGCCTTGTCCAGGGTGAACTGCGGAGTGAGCGTCGCAGTCCGCTCGTTGATCTCAGCTCCGATGGGGAAGACGAATTCGTCGACGCGGAACTTCAGTTCGGTGCCGGCGAGAACCTTGCCGTCCGGTGCCTTCACCTTCAGGGCGCCGTCCTCGACGACCAGGGAGCCCGCGTCGATCTGGACGAGCGTGGACGTGTCGGTCGTGGTCGTCGTGTAGTTCACGACGCCGAGGTCGTCGGCCGGGTCGGCGTAGGCCGTCCCGGTGCCGGTGGCCAGCGCGCCGATCAGGATCGCTGAGACGGCGGTGAAGTGCTTGATGCGCATTTCTGTTCCTTCTTCGTGGCGGAGATTTCCCGGGGAGGGTCTGGTGGGTCGGATCAGCCGAGCGCGGACAGCCAGTCGTGCAGCCAGGTGACGGCGGTGTGCCGGCCGTCGACGGGGTAGCTGCCGTAGGACATGTGCGTTCCGGATCCGTAGAAGTGCGCGAGCTGTCGCGCGCGTTCATCGCGGGCCTGGTCGGTGAGCTCGCCCTGTTCGTCGGCGGATCGCAGGGCGGTCAGCATTTCCGCTGCTCTGCTGCGGTAGCGGGGCAGATCGTCGGGGTGGTCGGCGGAAACTCCGGCCAGGGTGCCGGCGATGGCGATGACGAAGTCCTCGTCGTCGGTCGAGCAGTACAGATCGCCGACGGCGCAGATCGTGCGGACTCGAGCCGTGATCGAGCCGAACCCGTCGGGGCGCGGCCCCCGGACGCCGACGCCGCGGGCGGGCGGGCCGACCTGGGCATCGGCCCGTGACCGCTGGGGATCGGAGAGCAGGCCGACGGCCTGCACGCGATCCGGCGACACGACCCCGCCGCCTCTGCCGATCTCCGCCGCCAGATCACCGGCGGCGTCGGCACCCTGGCTGTAGCCGACCAGCGCGAAATCGGTGCCGGAGCAGCGGTCGGCGATGGTTCGCATCATCTCGCGCGCGGTGTCGACGGCGACCCGCTGCGAAGCGCCGTAGACCTTGCCCTCCCAGGGGAAGGCCGTCGCGGGATAGTCGACATAGGCGACCTGTTGGCTCGCGGGGAGGCCGTCGGTGACGCCGGCGAGCATGCCGGGGCCCGGGGTGTGCCGGGCTTCGCCGGTTTCCCAGGTGCCAGGGATCGCGATGACCGTGAGACCGGGGCAGCCCGGATCCGCGGCGGCGCTGCCCGTCACCGTGCCGGGCACGGTCGTGAGCGCGATGGCCGCACCGGCCGCCAACGCGATGGCCGCGGTGTGCATGTTCGTCCGCACCGGTCTGGCTCCGTTCGTCTCGGGGAGGTCGGCAGGAGCGTGACCGGCGTCATCGGCGGAACTGCGCCCTGGTGGTATAAAACGTCACAGATGATCATCTGATCAGTCAATCGTCGTCAGAGAACTCTCAAGCAATCGGTAAACCTCCGACAGGAAGCGTTTCGACCGGCAGAGGAAGTGAATTCAGGTGCACGTAGCAACCACGGCGCGAACGGTGCGGCCGCGCGCCGTGGACGCCCGCGAGGGTTCCGCGGCCCCGGGTGCGAGCGGGATGGTGCTGGTCGTCGACGACGACGCCGACGTTCGTGAATCGCTGGAACGTGGTCTGCGTCTCAACGGCTTCGCGGTGTGTACCGCGGCCGACGGCGCGGCCGCACTGACGGTGACCCGCGAGCAGACGCCCGACGTGGTGGTACTCGATATCGAGATGCCGGGACTGGACGGGTTGGCCTTCATCACCGCGCTGCGCGCACTCGGCAACGACGTGCCCATCTGTGTGGTGAGCGCTCGCACGCGGGTATCGGACCGGATCGAAGGGCTCGAGCTGGGCGCCGACGACTACCTGACCAAGCCGTTCGACTTCGTCGAATTGACCGCGCGGTTGCGTGCGCTGCTGCGCCGCCGCGGCAGTGGCTGGAGCACCGCGCAGGACTCGGTGACCATCGGGGTGTTGCGGGTCGAGTTCGCGGCGCTGCGGGTGACGGTCCGTGGCCGCGAGATTCCGCTGACACGGCGGGAATTCGAGCTGATCAGTGTCCTGGCCACCCATCACGGGGAGGTCGTGACCCGCGACCGGCTGCTGGAGACGGTGTGGGGTTACGACTTTCGGCCGCAGACCAATGTCGTGGATGTCGTCGTGGGGCACATTCGCCGCAAACTCGAAGACGACGGCGTGCCCCGCCTCCTGCACACGGTGCGCGCTGTCGGGTTCGTCCTCCGGGAGGAAGGGCCGTGAGGGGGAATCTCTCGCTGCGAACGCGGGTCGCGGTGGCGGCGGCGACGGGAACGACGCTCGTCGTCGGCGCGCTCGCCGTCTTCCTGTTCGTCGCGATCGAGCGGAACAACATCAGGCACGTCGACGAGCAACTGGACATCATCACCGGCCTGGTCGAAGCGAATGTCGGTACCGCGCAACTGTTCATCGGCAGCGTGCGCGACGGCGGCGTCGCCGCCATCACCCTGCACCAGGACAGCGCCGTTCTCGCCAGCACGTCCACGCGACTGCCGGAGCTGCCCGAGGGGCACCAGACCCTGGTGCTCGACGATGCCGGCTACCGCGTCAAGACCATGACGGTGGAGCAGTCTCCGATCGGCCCGCACCTCGTGTCCGTTGCCGCGCCACTGTCCGCGGCGGAATCGGTGACCCGGGAGCAGCGTCAGCGCGTCCTGCTCGCCGGGGCGGCGGCGATCGCGGTGGCATCGGGATTGGGATGGCTACTCGGCGGCCGGGCGATCCGGCCACTGATCGACCTGACCCGCAGGATCGATGCCGGTGACGAATTGCCCGAGGTGAGAGGATGGTTCCGTGTGCGGGAAGCCGATCGACTCGCCGGTTCGGTCCGGTCGATGCTCGCGCGGATCGACTCCGCGCAGCAGCGCACGATCTCGGCTCTCGAGACAGCGCGCACGTTCGCGAATACGGCCGCCCATGAGCTCCGAACCCCGCTCACCGCCATCCGCATGGACATCGAGATCGCGCGGGATGTCGAACTGGTGCCCGCCGAGCGCGCGCAGATCCTCGACGACGCGCTCCGCAAACACGGCCGGGTCGAATCGACGCTCGTGGCGCTGGAACTGCTCGCCGCCGGTGAACTGACATCGCGCCACATCAGTGAACCGTCCGACGTGGTCGAGCTGGCCTACTCGGTCGTCGCGGACACGGCACGGACCCATCCGGAACTCCACCTGGCCGTCTCCGGCGAGCAACGGGCGGACTGCCACTGTTCCCCGGCTGGGATCCGCCTGATTCTCGATAACGCGATCACGAACGCGGTCCGCCACGGCCGCGCCACCCGAATCGAGATCTCCGTCCACCGAACCGGTGACGGATTCCTGCTCGCGGTAGACGATAACGGCACCGGGTTGCCCGAGAACGAACGCGACGTGGTGTTCGGTCGATTCCGGCGGGGCTCCGGCGCGGCCCGCGAAGGATCGGGCCTCGGCCTCGCCCTGGTCGCGCAGCAGGCCGAACTACACGGCGGACGCGCGGAACTGATCACGAGCCCACTCGGCGGCCTACGGCTCGCCGTCGTCCTCGCCTGCCCCGATCCCCGAGGTGCCGACGGAGCTGAGATGTCCGACCGAGTCGAGTAGCGGGAATGACACTCTCACGACGCCACTTGACTGATGTTTACATCGCATGTGATTCTCTCATCAACTGATGGGAGTGGGCAATGAAAGACCAGCTGGAACGGAAGGAATCGAACGCGCGACGAGCCGGCGCCGCCCGCTTCCGGCGCACACGGGGTGGTCGGACCCACACTCCGATCCGCCACGACCCTGCCGCGCGCCCGGCGAAATCGAATCCGCTGACAGGAATTCGCGCACGGGTGATGGCCATCGTGCTCATCCCGAGCATCGTGTTCGCTACTGCGGTGATCGTGGTAGGCCTGCACCTCATCGAGGAGAACCGGCAGAACCGGGCGTGGGCCGAACTCATCCTCCGAGTGGCGCCGCAGGCGGTGGACTTCAGTGAAGCCATGCTGCGGGAACGTCGATTCGCGATGGCTCGCGTCGCACGGCCGGAACTCGGCTCCGACGAGCTCAACGCCCAGCGCCTTCGCGTCGACGCCGCCGGCACGGCACTGCTGGAGGCCGCATCGTCACTCGGCGAACTCACCACCGGAGCGTTCGACGATTCCGCTCACCAGCTGCGTGACACGGTCCGCCGACTCGGCGCCGTGCGCGCGCGTACGGTCAGCGGTACCTCGACAGTCGACGAGGTGTACCAGGCATACAGCCTGCTCACCGCGACCGGGACGATCGCGGTCGAGGCATTGGTCCCCAGAGCTCCCGACGTGGACAGCACTATCGCTTTGACCACGACCGCGACCTTGCTGCGCACAGCTGACGCCATCTCCGCGGTGCACGCACTCGTCGCGGCCGCAGACGCAGAGACAGCACTCGACCAGGCCGCCTTGCAAGCGTTTGCCACCAGGGTCGGCGCCTACCACGCCGACCTGGACTCACTGGCACACAAGGATGATCCCACCATCCGGCAGAGGCTCGTGCAACTGACCTCCAGCCCGCAGTGGAGACAATTGGTCGAGTTCGAGAACGCCGTCGTGGCCAGAGGCGCTGCCCCCGCCCCGTCGGACCGCGACGACCCCACCGAGCCGCTGCCCACCGATTCCGTGGCGGCACAGCAGATTCTGGGGCTGATGGTGAACGGCCTGTTGACGCTGTGGCGCACCAACTTCGCCGGTGTCCAACAGCGAGCGACCGACATCGCGGACAACGCCGTGCGCACCTCCGCCCTGACCATGCTCGCAGCGCTGATCATCGCCGCCGTGGCGTTCGTTCTGACCTCATGGTTGGCGAGTGGACTCATTCGACGACTCCGACGCCTTCGACTGCACACGTTGGCCGTCGCGGACACCGAGCTGCCTGCGATCATGTCCCGGATCGGTGCTGGTGAGGCGATCGATCTGACCTCGGCTCTACCTCCATCCGACTTCGGTGACGATGAAATCGGGCAGTTGGCACAGGCTTTCGACACCGCACAGCGCGCGGCGGTGTCCGCGGCGATGGCCGAAGCCCGGACCCGCGGCGCGGTCAACGCGATCTTCTTGAACCTCGCACACCGCAGCCAAGCCATGGCGTCTCGCCAGCTGGAAGTTCTGGACGCCGCGGAAGCTCACGAGGAGGACCCGGACAAGATGGAGCTGCTGTTCGAACTCGACCATCTGGCCACTCGCGAACGTCGCAACGCCGAGAACCTGATCATTCTCGGCGGTGAACGTCCCGGACGGCAATGGCGATATCCGGTGCCGCTCAGCGACGTCGTGCAGGGGGCGATCACCGAGTCCAAGGACTACACGCGCGTCACACTCAACCGCTTCCCTGATGTCTCGGTCAACGGCGGCGTCGTCGCCGACACCATCCACTTGCTCGCCGAGCTGGTCGAGAACGCCACCTACTTCTCATCCACGACCGCACCCGTCACGGTCTCGGGCGGACTCGTCGAAGGTGGCGCCGTCGTCGAGGTCGCCGACCAAGGGCGGGGACTGTCCCCGCGGGAACTGAACCGAATCAATCGAATTCTCGACAGCGCACCGGATTTCGGCATCATGCACCTGTCCAGCGATGCGCGCATGGGGTTGATCGTGGTCTCGATCCTCGCCGGCCGCAACGAGATCAAGGTTCGACTCACCGAGTCGGACCACGGCGGAGTCACAGCGCACGTGTTCTTACCTCTCACCTTGCTCGATGACAGATCGCCTTCGGAGCCCGCCGGCGCCGGTGATGCACGCCCGCTGCTCCGGTAGGCATCACAGGCGCGCACGCGCGAGATGTGCCGACGGCTCGGTCCTGCTCGGATCCGGGACACGCCGACGCGCAGCCCCCCGAGGCGCGGGAAGAGTGCCGCGGTCGACCGATTGCCGCAAGCGACGTTGTTGACCGGGTTGGTGTCGAGGACGTTGTGTAGGACGGCGATGTCGCGCACGGCTTCGGCGAGCTTGTTACTGCCGATCCCGGTCGACGAGAGCGAAGTCGGACGTCTCCACGCCCAGTAAGTCGTTGGCGAGCTGGCCGGTCGTCGACCGAGTGGATGGCGCCATGACAGGTCCGTAGCGAGTGACGGCTTCGCGCATTTCGGCGAGCAGTACGCTCAGTGACGCGTCACAGAGGACCAACTCGCCCACTAGGCCGCCCCTGGTCGTCGACTCTTCCCTGCTCGGGGTGGAGGCAGCTCGATGGTGGCGGGCGAGTTGACGGAGGGCTCCCGGAGGAGTCATCGACTAGTGCCATTTTTGTGCAATATGCGTGAAGAAATGTTGGTTCCCTGCCTGCGGCACGGGAAGCGTGGCAGACGGATCCAGGTCGCCATGGGTTGATCGCTAGACCACCCGGCTGAGCGCGCGCAGGTCCGCGTCCAGCTTCCGGAACAACCAGTACACGGCGACGAAGGCGAGCCCGCCGGCCGCGCACAGCCCCAGTACCGAATCGCGCACGAGCCACAGCTCCTCGGGTTCGAGAAAGCTGAATCCGGCCAGCACCCCGACCACCGGCACCGACGCCGTCACCGCGAGGTAGACCGTGGTCCTGCGGCGCAGCCAGCGCAAGTCGGCGGAGTCGCGCTCCGTCATGCGCCCGTGGCGCAGGTAGCGGGGATAGACGCAGCGGACGAGATAGAACGTGGAAAGGAAGAAGGTGTAGGCGACCGAGATGGTGCCCGCCACCAGAACAGTCATCGCCGCATGGACCTGCAACCGCACCGGAAGATCGGTGAACCAGCGCAGCAGCAGCACGGCCGTCCCGGTGGCGAGAAGCGCGGACAGCAGGGTGTTGAGCGCACACAGGTCGCCCCACAGCAGTGTCCGTGACCGCACCCGCGCGAGCCTTGCCTCGTCGTAGCGTCTGCCCTTGCGCAAGCCGCGAAGAACCTCGAGCTGATCACGTGAAATGCAGACGTAGATGACAACGGCCAGCAGAAAGCCACAGAGGATGCACACCATCACGCCCCTGTTGATCTGCGCGTTCGCGGCATCGGGCAGGCGCTCTCTGATCAGTTCCTGGGCGTGCACAGCCAGGTACAGCGTAGCCAGGCCGACACCGACCATCGATGACAGCCAGAGGGTGAGGGTGGGCCATCGCGACAGTCGCGTTCGCCAACTGTCCGGCGGCGGATCGACGAGGTCGCGGGCCCTCTTCTCGAGGCACAGGTCGAACTGCTGGGCCACTTCCGAACCGGACGAATAACGGTCCTCGCGGTCGGGCGACAGGCATTTCAGGAGCACGCGGCGCAGCGCCATGGGGCAATCCGGCGGAAGCTCCGACAAGAATGCCGCCTCTACCGGTCGGCGCCGCAATTCGAGCATGCGGGCCAGCGACGTCTCCGACTCGCCCGCGGAGGTCTCGTCGGGGAAGGGCCGCCGCCCCGTGAGCAATTCCCACAGCATGACGGCCAGCGCGAAGATGTCGCTGCGAGTATCGAGATCGAAAGCGGTCGCGGGCAGGTCCGGATGGCAGGCTTCGAGCTGTTCGGGCGACATGTACGCCAGGGATCCGCCGAAGTAGGCCAGGGGGCTGGTGCCCTTGACCCGTTGGCTGAAGCTGACGTTGAAGTCGGCCAACTTCGGCACTCCCTCGGCGCTCAGCAGCACATTCGCGGGTTTGATATCTCGATGCAGCACCCCTCGCTCGGACGCGTGCTGCAGCGCGTCCGCGAGTCGGCGACCCAGCCAGGCGACGGTCTCCGGCCAGGTCAGTGCCGCGGTCCTGGTCCGGATCGCCGATTCGGTCGGCCGGACCTCACCCTTCGCGGCGAGGACCTCGTCGACGGCGTCGAGCAGCAGTTGCCCACCGTGGCGTTGCGACGGCGTCGAGCGGCGTAACCGCAGCACGTCGAGCAGCGTCCCGCCCGGTAGGTACTGCATGTAGAGCAGCTTCAGCTGGCCGTCGGCGATGAGCCGCTGGTCGAAGATGCGCACGATGTATTCGTGGTCCAGCTGGGCGAGAGTCTGCGGTTCGATGCCGTGGTTGTGGGAGATCTTGACCGCGACGAGTCGCTGCATCGATTGTTGCCGAGCGAGATAGACCTGGGCGAAGGCGCCGGCGCCGATCCTCATCAGGAGGTCGAAGTCGTCGACGTGGTCGCCGACATCGACGGCGTCGAGCAGAACCTGCGCGCCGGGACGCGCGATGATCGTGCTGTGGTAGTCGCTCACGAGGTCGGGGCTGGTCGCCCCCGCGGTCACCGCATCCGCGGTGGGAGCCGCATCGGTCGCCTCCGATCCGCGGCGCACGGCATGGAATTCCTCATAGACGAGCTCGGCGGGCAGCGGACCATCCCGCAGTTCGGCGAATTCCGCGCGGTATTCGATCAGTCGTTTGGGAAAGTGATACCGAAGCCAGCGGTATTCGAGGTCGATCTTGATCAGTTCGACCAGAACGGTGTGCCGCGCCGCGGGTTCTCCGGGGAGGAACGCCGAGAGGTCGGGTGGAGAACCGGCCGCCCAAGCCTGCGAGAGTTCCGCCACGGCACTGGCGAGCGCGGTGCGGGTTCGTTCGGCTGCATCGACCAGGTCGATCGGCTCGGACATCGGCAGCTCGAGATCAGCCTCGGGCGATCACAGAGCGGCTATACGCGATGCGGCACAGTTGCCCCACGTCAGCTCCTTCCATCAAGACTCCCTTGCTCAAGGGTATCGCTCCGATTCGAGCAAATGGTGCGCCTCGGGTCCACTGCGCCGCCGGTGTAGCCGGACTGTTCTGTGCCATGCCGGTGGAAGTCCGTCCCCGGGGTGGCCGGCCGGTGCGAACTGTGTCCGCTCTGGTGAACCGGGCGCCAGTGAGCGGTCGTCGGCGCCCGAGACCCTGGAATCGATGCTTGCGGGATTATTGCGATAGTGAGAAAGAGCGGTGGAACGGGTCGCCTTTCGTGCCGACTTAATTGGTCATAGTCCCAGTTTGCCGGAGGTATTGTCGCGCCATGCCGGTGGACCGAAGGTCGGTTTGCTGAAGGTGTGCTGTGTGTATCCTTTGCGCGTCCTGGTCGACAGGGGCGAGCGGGTGGCCGTTCGCCTCATGAGGGTCGGAGGTTTGTGCACACATGGTTTGGCATCGCTCGGTTCCGCGTCCGGCGGCACTCACGCCCGGCGCCGCGACGTCGCATTTCCGTCCCGAGCTGCTCGATGCATCGAGCCCGGAAGGGCTGCGTGATCTCGAAGCGCTGACAGCGTCGGGTTCGGTCAGTGCGGTGCACGACACGATCGAAGATCAGCTCGACGAACTGATCCGCTGCGAGGACCCTGCGGTCGCGCAGTCGACCGGCTCACTGGTGGCGTCCCGTCGTCGGATCTGTGACGGGACTCCGTTGTGGCAGTGGGGGACGTGGGTGTTCTATCCGTGGAACGGCAGGTTGGTACATGTGCTGCCGCGCAAGGTTTTCCAGCGGGTACGGACAGATCGGAATCGCAACAAGATCGACCGAGTGCAGCAGCGAGTCCTGCGTGAGCGCCGAATCGGTGTGATCGGGCTGTCGGTGGGCAACAGCGCGGCTGTGACGCTGGCGATGGAAGGGGTCGGCGGATCGTTCCGATTGGCCGACTTCGACACCGTCGGGCTGTCGAATCTGAACCGGCTGCGGGCCGGGGTGGGCGATCTCGGGGTCTCCAAGGCCGTGCTGGCGGCGCGTCAGATGTTCGAGATCGACCCCTATCTCGATATCGAGGTGTTCACCGACGGGTTGACCGAGGAATCGATCGGGCCGTTCTTCGACGGAGTGGAGGGCACCCGTCCGCTGGATCTGCTGGTGGAGGAATGCGACACGGTATGGGCGAAAGTCGCTGCCCGTGAGTACGCGCGGCGCCGAGAGATCCCGGTACTGATGGACACCAACGATCGCGGCTTGCTGGATGTGGAGCGTTTCGATCGCGAACCCCATCGCCCGCTGTTCCACGGCCGCATCGGTGGGTCGACCTCGTCCGATGTCGCGGGGATGAACCGGGGCGAGCTGCTGGCTCTTCTGCTGGCAGTGGTCGATGAGCCGCGGCTGAGTCCGGCGATGCGCGACGCTGTCGGTGAGATCGGCCGAAGCCTGTGCAGCTGGCCGCAGCTCGCCTCCGGGGTGATGCTCGGCGGCGCCTTGGTGGCGGACACGGCTCGCCGGATCCTGCTCGGCGAGCTGATCCCGTCGGGGCGAACCTATATCGACCTCGACGAGCTGATCCCCGCGGTAGGCCCACAGATCGCTCCGGCATTCGTGCGGGTGATGGAGGAAGTCCGTTGACGATCGATCTGCGCAATGTGGAACTGGTCGGTCCGCGGCTGCGGTTGCGTGATCTCCGTGCCGGTGATCTGGGCGTCTATCAGCGGATCTTCACCGACCCGCACCTGACCCGATACATGGGCACCGACAGCATGGGCGTGCGGGCGGCCGCGACGTCGTTCGACGCCGCCCTGCGTTCCCGAGGCGAGACTCCGCGGCGCAAGTACACATTGGCGATCACGGCGCCGGGTGAGGACACCATGGTCGGCACCATCGGCCTGCTGGTGGAGGATTTCGGCAGCAACGCGATGATCGGCGGTCTGGTCGTGGTTCCGGAGGGGGCGCTGCGCGCGGGCGGTATCGAGGCAGGGCGGCTGTTGGCGGCATTCGCCTTCGGGCCGCTCGGGATTCACCGAGTCTGGGCGGGGCACCGCCACGATCATCCGGTGATGGACACGGTGATGTCGGGAGTGGGCTTGACGCCGGAGGCGCGGCTGCGTCAGCTGTACCGAACCCAGGGTCGGTGGCGCGACGTGTGCATCTATGCGGCTATACGGCCGGAATGGGCTGCGACGGCGACACCTGCCGAACGTCGAATCCTGGCGTTACGGCCTACCACGGCAAGGGAACACGCCACTGTGGGCCGGTGAAGTCGGTGCGGCAACCCTGCCGAATCGGGCTCCGGGCGCGCCACGGCGCGATAGCATCGCCGACTACAGACCCCCGAATCGCCACCACCCGAATACGCGCAGCGCCCGGCGATGGGAGGGACACCACCGCCGACGAGAATCCGAAGTAGAGATCACAAATGGCAGTGCTGATCGACTCCGACTACTTCACGCCGGCGGACCGGCGGGAGGCGGTCACCGCAATTCTGCAGGAAGCCGATATCGGGGCCACCCTGCAGATGTGGGATTCGCCGGCCGAAGTGGTCAGCCGTCATCAGGCCTGGATGCTGGGTCCGATCGCGCTCACTCGCTCGGAGGTATCCGGTCATCAGGTCTGCCGAACCAGTCGGCATGAGCGAACCACGCCCAGCGACACCCTGACGGTGACCGTGCAGAACGGACAGGTTCGCAGGCACGAACAGTTCGGTGCGCAAACGCTGATCGAGCCCGGCGCCTGCGAAGTGATCGACCTGGCCACGACGTTCGCCTCCGGCTGGCACGGTCTCGGCGGAACGCTGTGCCTGCAGCTGTCCAGGGAGCGCCTCGGCATTTCCGCGGAAACGGTCGTCGCGGCGCATGGGCGGCTGGCGGCGTCGCCGCTGTACCCGATGGTCACGGCGCAGATCCAGCATCTGGTCGGGATCGCCGACCAGCTCGAAACGGATCCGGCCGCTGCTTCCGTGGGTGAGTCGTGTCTGGAAATGGTTCGGGCGCTACTGATCTCGGCGGCCGGCCGGGGGCCGGGTGACGGCGCCGCCATCCCGGAGCAGCTGCTGATCGAGCAGATCCTCGGGTATGTGCGGACCCACCTGTCGGATTCGGACTTGAAGATCCCCGATATCGCCGCCGGAAACAACATCTCTGTGCGCCACCTGTACAAAGTCTGCGCACAGTCGGGTATCAGCCTCGAGCAGTGGATCATCGAACAACGCCTGGTCCGGGGCCGCGACATGCTGATCGACAGAGGCTACGCGCACCGGTCCATCGCGTCTGTGGCCGGCGCCGTGGGTTTCCGCGACGCCGCCCACTTCGCCCGGCGATTCCGCGAGGCATTCGGGATGACGCCCCGTGACTGGCGCCGCAGCGCCACCGATGTGGGCAACCCACCGAAGTAGCCGGAGTTCCGCGCCCGGATGCACGCACGTTTGTGCGTGCACAGTCAGTTGCCGTGCAGTCACAGCCTCCTTCGCAGGCCGATTCGCCGATACCTTTCGAATGTGGCTGCGCGAGACCGCATCAGGAGTACGAGGGTTCGCCGACGGGCACCCGCGCCGATGCGGTCCGCGCGGAGGGCATCGAGAGAAAGGGGAGACCATGTCCACGATCGGCAAAGCGATTCGGGCGGCAAGGATGGCCTCCGGGTTCACCCAGGCGGAGTTGGCCGACTGGATCGGAATCGCGGACGGAAACCAGATCAGCCGGTGGGAGCGCGATGTGGTGACACCCAGTGCCGACAATGTCGGCGAGTTGTCGAGAGTTCTGGGGGTGCGTCTCGACAACTCGGTCGGCGATGCCGTGACGTGCTGATCTGAATGCTGGTGTGTCGGCTCGATGCAGGTCGAGCCGACACACCAGCGAGGCTACGAAACGACCTGGGAGCTCAGGTAGTTCAGGAGGATCAGGACGTCGTCGCCGTAGTCGACGTGAGCCTCGGAGGCGTAGAAGTTGGCCATGTCCACGCCTTGGCGGGCCAGCTGGACGAGCTCGTCGATGGTGGCGGGGTCGGCGATGCTGAGCAGGGTTCGGGTGGTCGCGCGGAGGTCTGCTCGGAGCCCGGCGGCGACAGGGCCGAGCACGGAACCTGTGAGGTCGGCGCCGGTGGCGGCCAAGGTCGCCAGGTCGGTGGCGGCGGCGAGGGGGTCGTTGCGATCGAGGGATTCGACCGCACGCCACAGGATTTCCTGAATTCGGCCCACCCTGTCGGCGATGCTCAGAAAATCGATGGGCACGAGGGCGTCGGCGATGACGCTGACGGCTGCGGTCCAACCAGCGGGGTCGACGGCGGCGGCCGCGCGGATGACCTGGGCGACCAGGACTCGGTCCACACCCGCGGCGGCCTCGACCAACGGGGACAGGGCAACGTTCAGGGCATTCGCGGTCCGGTGCGCACCGCGAATGTCACCCGCCGCGATGAATTCCGAGAGGTGGGTGAGGTTGTCGAGAATGGTAGGCAGGTTCGCCGCGGTGGCGGTCCAGCCGGCGCCCATGGTGACAGCCTGAGCGATCAGGCTGCTGGGATCGACCGTGGCGGGGATGACATTCGCGATCGGTTCGGGATCACCGCTCAGGACCCGGCCCAATACAGCGAGGAACGGGGAGGTGGTGGCATCGAGGGAGCAGTACAGGTCGCCGTCGGTACACAGGGTGCGAACCCGGTCTGTCAACGCACCGAAATCCCGGCTTCGCGTTCCGGCTATGCCGAGGCCGGGCTGCGGATTGCCCAGGGAGAGTGTGGTCTTCGGATCGCGGTGTGGATCGGCCAGTAGTCCGACACCGACCACTCGATCGGCATCGATGGGGCCGTCGCCATTGCCGATCTCGGTGGCGAGATCGCCGATGCCGTCCGCGCCCTGGCTGTAGCCGGCGAGGATAACCCGCGTCGAGCGGCACAGGCCGCGCATCATCTGGTGCAAGCGGGATTCCAGCGTGCCCAGGGACTCCGCGTAGCTCAGACCAAGGTCGAAAGCGCTGGCGGCATAGGGCACATAGCGCACGGTGATGTCCCGGCCGAACTGCCGTTGCAGGCCATCGCCGACGGGCTGGAGCATCCCGACGGGCACCCCGGGATCGGCGCCCGGCGTGGTCTCCCAGGTCCCCGGCGCGAAGATTGCCGTGTACGGGGTGCAGGGCTGCGTGCTGGGTGTCTCCGCCCGCGCGACGCCGACCGCCGCGGTCCCGACCGCGACGACGGCGGCAACCAGCATCGCCGCGGCGGATCTCGACAACCTGTCCATCGTCCAATTCCTCTGTTGCCGAAGGGAATTCGTGACGTACGACAGGTGCCGAGTTGCGCCGAACCGTCCGTCGGGGCCAATTCTCGCCACTCGCAGTCGGTTTCGCCGAGGTTTTCAGACACAGTTTCATTTCAGATTAGCTGCCGGGGGCCGCGCGGTGTGACGGTCGAGCCTTGGCCTGCGGCTTTCGCGTTGTGCAGTTTTCGGCATCATGCCCGGTCGTGGCGAGCGGGCTGCCAGGCGGTGACGGCCCAGATGACCACCACGCTGATCGCGATGATCACGATGGACCACGCGGGATAGTAGGGCAGGGACAAGAAGTTCGCGATGATCACCAGTGCCGCGATGCCCACCGCCGCGTATCGCGCCCACGCGGTGCCCGACATCAGACCGATCGAGCAGACGATGGCGATCACGCCGAGGACGACATGAACCCAGCCCCAGGTGGTCGCGTCGAATTCGTAGACGTAGCTGAAGCCGGCGACATAGAACTCGTCCTCGGCGATCGCGGAGATGCCCTCGAGGATGGAGGCCGCCGCGGCGATGAACAGCATGATCGCCGCCAGCACGGAGATCCCCTCGGCAGCGGCTTGCCGCGCGAAAGGCTCTTCTTCGGGAACGGGACGATTTGCGGAAGGATTGCGCTCGGTCATGGCAAGCCCCTTGCTGCGGCGATATTCCGCCATCGCGGATCTCCGAGACTCCGACAGGTCGCAATGACAGGCAATCGCGTACTTCGGTAGGGACGGCGGATTGCGCGGCACGCCGGTGCGCAGCGCCGACTGAAGGGTGGTGCTCGCGATCGGAGTTCGATCGCCCACGATCCGTCTAGCTCGACACGCAGCGAGTTTACCGGAGACTCGCCGCTTGATGCGGCGATGTTTCAGGTTCGCAATCCGCGCTCGCGGCCTTCCGCGAACCCCCGGCTGACTGACGTGGTGGCCACTCGTAATAGCGGTGGGCCGCCGGATCGGTGGCGCATGCCGGCCCGAAGCGCGACGACACCCCGGCTCGACCGAGACCGCCTGCCGAACGGCTCGATTGCCGGATGATTGCCGTTGCTGGTGGGGCGGGGACAAGTCGCGTGCGCGCCGGTCGGAGTGAACTCCCGAGTCCGGAAGCAAGCGAATCATGCGCGGCCGTTCCCGAGCATTGGAGGAGTTCACGGTATGACCTGGCCCAATTCGATTGTCCGGGTGGTGATTTCGTGGGCAACAATGTCGTCTTCGGCGCACCCGGGACTCGGCCGTGGACCGCCGCGGTGGTGAAGGCGGAAGGGTCGTTGTCGACCCCTCTGCTCGCGAATTCAACCGGGGTCGTGTCGCCGCATTCAGCGCGCATTCTCCCTCGGATACCGGATCGGGTGCCTCCCCGCGAGCACGGGGAGACACCCGAAAACAGCTCTGCACGGCGGTCGCCACCGCCCGCAGAGCAGATGCAGACACTTGGAGAACTCTGCGATGACCACAGTAGATGTACTCGTCATTCTCGCGCGCCCCTATGGCGTCCGCCGATGACCGGGCCCACGATCACCCACGAAGTAGTTGTCGTCGGGGCGGGCTTCGGTGGGCTCACCATGGCCGCGCAGCTGAGACAGGCCGGGGTGCGCGACTTCCTGATCCTCGAAGAAGGACCGGAGGTCGGCGGGGTGTGGCGGGAGAACACCTATCCGGGCTGTTCCTGCGATGTGCCCGCGCACCTGTACTGCTTCGCCTTCGACCCCTATCGAGACGTTCGCGTGCGTTATCCGGATCAGCAGGCGATCCTGACCTACATGCGGGAGGTCACCGACCGCAACGGTCTGCGTGCGCATCTGCGCTGCGATACCGCCGTGATGGCCGCCGACTACAGCGACACCGACCGCACCTGGACCCTGACCACGACCACCGGGGAGCGGATCCGCACCGACGCGGTCGTGTGGGCGCTCGGCCAACTGCATCGACCCGCGATTCCTCGGTTGCGGGGAGCGCGGACCTTCGGCGGCCGCGCGTTCCACTCCGCACGGTGGGATCACACCGCGGACCTGAGCGGGCAGATCGCCGTCGTCGGTACCGGTTCCTCGGCGGCGCAGATGATTCCCGAGCTGGCCCGAGTCGCGGCCGGTGTCACCGTGTATCAGCGTTCCCCGTCCTGGGTGCTGCCCAAGCCCGCCGCGTCGTTCGGTCCGCTGTCGCGGTGGGCGCTGACGCGTGTGCCCGGTCTGCACGACCTGTATCGGGCCGGGATCTACCACGCGGCTGATCTGGTTCTCGCGCCGATCATGCGCGCGGGGTGGTCGGCGGGACCGGCCGAACTCGTTGCGCGCGCCCACCTTCGGTGGCAGGTGCGCGATCGTGAACTGCGCGCGAAGCTCACACCGAACTACCGGATCGGGGAGAAACGGATCCTGCTCGACAGCGGATACTATCCGGCGCTGACCCGGCCACACGTCGAACTGGTCACCGACCGCATCGACCGGCTCGGCCCCGACGGGATCCGCACTGTCGACGGCACCGAGCGCCGCGCCGACGTCATCGTGTGGGCCACCGGGTTCCGTGCGCCGGAGTTCCTCGCCGGGGTGCGGATCCGTGGCCGTGGTGGAGTGGATCTGCACGACCGGTGGCGGCGCCGAGGTCGACCGGCCGCCTTCTACGGACTCGCGGTGCCCGGCTTTCCGAATCTCTACATGATCGCGGGGCCGCACTCGTTCACTCCGTCGAACAGCAACCCCGCGGTCAAGCAACACCAGGCCCGGTACATCACGCGCTGTCTGGCCCTCAGCGCGGACTGGGGTGCGCCGGTGGAGGTGACCGAGCGGGCGATGGCGCGCTACCTCGACCGTCTGGATCATGCTCTCGCCCGGACCATCTGGTGCGACGGTGCGGCGACGGCATGGTGGAAACGCGCGGACGGCACGGTCACCAATGCCTGGCCTGGAACCGTCAGCGAGTTCGAACACGAGATCGTCGGCAGCGATCCAGCCGAGTCGTTCGCGAAGGTGGCCGCGATCACCGGAGCACGCGACGCCGATCGAGAGGTCGCGGAGCAGATCACCTGACCGCGCTGCGGCGGGCCTCGGCACTACCGGCCGAGGCCCGCCGAGCAGCGGCGCCGCACAGGGGGCGCTGCACCTCGTCGCCAGGTCACGGCGACGGGCGAGCGCCGACGCGTTCGGCTCAGGCCACCGGCGGGTGTTTGCGGGCGCCCATCGACTCGGCCGCGAACAGCAGCACCACCGCCGCGATGACCGCGAGGACGAAGCCCCAGAAGTTGAGCTCGGTGATGGAGCCGACGCCGATGAGGCTGGCGATAACGCCCGCGATCAGCGCCGCCACCATGCCGAGCACCAGGGTCATGCCCATGCTCATGTTCTCCTTACCCGGCTTGAGCACCCTGGCGAGCACGCCGACCACGGCGCCGATGATCAAGAATCCACAGATCTGAACAATCGCGTTCCACATCGCTCGAACCTCCACGTTGTGCCGATGGCCGGGGAGTGCCGGTCAAGTTCGATCATTTCTCCCCTTCGCCCGGAGAACCAGGGTCGTGTCCTCGGCGTTGTCGAAGCGTGTCCGCGCCGACGCCGGATCACCCCATCGCCGTCGATGCTGCTCAGAACTGAGGATCCACCCGGCACTCGCTCGCGGACCGGCCCGCCGGGGCAGTGCCGTCGCCCTGCTCGAAACGCCACTGTGTGATCGGACCCGCCTGCCGCCAGCGCAGGCCGCGCCCGTCCGGCACGGCTTCGTAGACGGCTTCCCGACCGCTGACGAGCTGCTCACCCACGCAATAGTCGTTGTATCCGGTGCCCGGCTGGACCGCCCCCGCGCTGAAGCGGCCGGTGGGCTCGGCGGCGGCGCCCGGATTGGCGACCGTGCTCGTCCGATGCGTCGATGCTCCGCGATCCCAGCGCGCGTCCCCGGCCTGCGATCGGCCGCAGGTGAAGGTCCAGCCACCGGCGACGACGGTGGCTCCCTGTGTGTACGGGGTGCCCGCCCACGAACAGCTGACAGCGGTGTCCGCGGACGCGGTTGCCGTCGAGAGCCCGAGCAAGCCCGCTACCGTGACAGCCGATGCCAGCGTCGCGACACCGAGACGCGGTCGAACGGTTCCTGAAATATCCTGATTGCCAACGGTTTCCATTCTTCGATGCTCCCGTCGGGACGGGTCGGGCACATCAGGTCCCGACCCGGAGCTTCAGCTCAGGGATTCCCCTCGGTCCAGGGTCGGCGCAGGCTCAGCAGCACGGTCCGAGGCGCGCGCTCGGGCGCGGGGTCGTGTCGCTGTTCGGCACTGCGGCCAGGAACGCGTCGAGGTCGACCCGGCGCCCGCCCACCCACGTGCCGTTGACCCGGGCGGTCTCGCCCAACGTGGCCGGGTCGACCTCGTAGGGGTCACCGGACAACTCGACGAAGTCGGCCAGCTTGCCGACCGCGATGGACCCGATCAGGTGATCGCGGCGCAGGGTTCGGGCGGCGTTGATCGTCTGCGCGCGGATCGCGTCCTCGAGCGGAATCGCCTGATCGGCGCCGTGTACGGTGCCGGCGCGGGTGCGTCGGGAGGCGACGGTCTGGATGTTGACCAGCGGCGACGGTGGCGAGACCGGCCCGTCGTTGTGCAGGGACACGCACGCCCCCGAGGCCAGCGCGTCGGCGGTGGGCTGCCACCGGCTGCCGTGTTCGTGGTCGAAGATCGCGCCGTCGAGCAGATCGCCCCAGAAGTAGTACTGGAACGGTGACAGCGACACGTGCACGCCCAGCCGGGCCGCTCGGTCCATCTGCGCGCGGCTCGCTCCGCCCAGGTGCTCGATCCGCCACCGGTGATCGGTGCCGGTCAGGCCGTGGCGCTGCAACGCTGCCTCGTAAGCGTCCAGGGCCAGCTCGACGGCCAGATCGCCGTTGGAATGGAACGACATCTGCCAGCCCGCGGGCGCGGCCTTGTCCAGAATCTCGTCCAGCTGCGATCGGGTGTAGTTGAGCGAACCGGTGCCGCCCGCGGTCGCCGGGTCGATACCGGCGCGCCGAGTCGCGTCGGTATCGAGGTAGGGAAACGACGTCGCCGCACTGCCCACCCAGACCGCACCGTCGGTCCAGAGTTTGACGCCGGCCTTGCGCAGCATCTCGTCGCCGGCGGCGAAGGTCTCGGGCTCGGTGTAGGTGTCGGTGGTCGACATCTCCCACAGGTTGACCCGCAGCGGGCACGATGTGGTGGCGGCCAGTGTTTCGTAGTCGTGTGCGGTCTGCGGGTCGTAGGCCATGTCCGAGGTCGTGGTGTACCCGGCGCGCGACATCGCCGCGAAGAACCCGGCGCCGCTGAGCAGCGGGCTGGGCATCTCGGCGATCAACGGCGTCATGACCGCGGTGAGCACCGGCACTTCGAAGCCCTGACCGTCGAGCGAGCCGTCCGGATTGCGGCCGTAGTGACCGCCGTCGGGGTCCGGTGGCGGGTTGTCGGACCAGCCGTAGCGCTCGATGAGCGCGGTGTCGAAGTAGATGCCGTGCGCGGAGTTGTCCAGGACCACGGCCACCCGATCACCGAAGATCGCGTCCAGGTCCGATGCTGTCGGTGCCGCGTGTTCCTGGAGCAGTGCGTCGAACCCGTTGAACACCAACGGCGTCGACGGGTCGGTCGCGGCGATGGCCGCTGTGAACACGGCCACCACATCGTCCCAGGTCGGCGCTACCCACGGGGTGATCTGTGCGATGGGTGGTTGGGTGAGGACCCCGCCCAGGAACGGATGCCCGTGCGGTTCGACGAACCCCGGCAGCAACGCTCGCGCGCCGGTATCGATGACCTCGGCGTCCGGGGCCACCGCCGACACGCACTCGGCCAGCGACCCGACCGCGACGATGCGTGAACCCGAGACCGCGACGGCGTCAGCGCGGGGGCGGTCCTCGTCCATGGTGATCACGGTGCCTGCGGTGAGAATGAAATCCGACACAGCCAACTCCCTCGCTTGTGGTGTTCGAGGCGGAGAAGAATTCGGCCGACCGTGGACACCGATTCGGCGGCAACAAAGGTCGGAAATGCTGCTGACCAGCCCAGGCTATTCCCTGAGGGCTACCGGCGGAGAGGGCGACACGCGTGTCCGATCGCAGGTCGAGCGGGCCCGTTGGACGTCGGCGCCGTGTCGAGCCGAGCGGTCGCGTATGCCGGTTCCGGACACGTTTATTCGGCGGTTCGCCCTGGCTCCGGCAGTTCGGCGTAGAACTCGCGCAGTGCGGCCGTGACGCTCACGAGCACGCGGTGCGCGGCCGTCAGGTCGCTGTCGGGCAGGGCGGACAGCGCGTCGCGGGTGCGGGAACCGAGTGGTCCGAAGAATCCGGCGGCGACCGACATGCCGTGGTCGGTATAGGTCAGGTTGACCCGCCGTCGGTCCGCCGGATCGGGCACGCGGTCGAGGTGCCCGGATTCGATCATGCGCTCGACCAGGTAGGTGACGGCGGGCGCGGAGACGCCCATCAGCTTGCTCAACTGGCCCGCGCTCACCGGTGAGCCCTCGGCATCGGCCGTGGCGACGTGCATCAGGGCGCGAAAATCGTTCGGGCGCAGGTCGTTCGATCGCGCGAAGACATGACCGATCTGTTCGGAGATCGCGGTCAGCGCACGCAGATCCCGGGCGATGCCGGTCTCGAGCGCTGTCCGGTCGGCGGCCGGGTTCGTGTCGGCGGTGTCGTCATCCACGCGCGGCCTCCTCTCTGTCCGACAGGCAGCTTAGCCGTCGGAGCCGCCGGCATTGCCAATTAGTTAAGTTTCTGAAATAGTTTCGGCGTGATGCGAGTGAGTGACGGAAACGGTTGGGACCGGTTCGCCGGGCTGGTCACCGGTCGGCGATCGTGGGCGGTACTGCTCGCTGTCGTCGCGGCCGCCATGGCGGTGATGGCGCTGGCGGGGAGCAACGACAGCGCGGGCCAGGCCCCGGTGTCGTTGCCGCGATCGGCGGAATCCGCCCTGGCCGCCGAGGCCGCGGCACGGTTTCCCGATGCCGGAACCGCCGCCGCGATCATGGTGGCGACCCGCGACGACGGCGGTCCGCTGACACCGGCCGATCTCACGGCAGTGGACGCGGCGCTCACCCGCGCGGGTGGTTCGCCGACCGACGATCCCCGGGTGATGCTCGCTCCCGACGGGCGGGCCGCGCTCGCCCAGATTCCGGTGTCCGCACAGCTCAACGGCTTCGCGCTCACCGATCGGGTCGACGAACTGCGCGCCGCCGTCAGTACCGATCTACCCGATGCGCTGCGCGTGCAGATCACCGGCGGACCGGCCTTCGGCGCCGATATCGCCGACTCCTTCTCCGGTGCGAACTCGCTGCTGCTCATCGTCACCGCGATCGTGGTGATGGCCCTGCTCATCGTCACCTATCGCTCCCCGGTGTTGTGGCTGGTGCCGTTGACGGTGGTCGGGCTCGCCGACCGCGTCGCCACCAGTGTCGGCACGCTCCTGGCCGAGCTCACCGGGCTCGCCTTCGACGGTTCGACGTCGGGCATCACCAGCGTGCTGGTCTTCGGGGCGGGAACGAACTACGCGCTGCTGTTGGTATCGCGGTATCGCGACGAACTGCATCGCCACACCGATCATCGAGTGGCCTTGCGCGCCGCGGTGCGCCATGCCGCGCCCGCCATCGTGGCCAGCAATGTCACCGTTGTCCTGGCTCTGCTGACGCTGTTGCTGGCGCTGCTTCCCAACACCCGCAGCCTCGGCGCGTTCGCCGCCGCCGGACTCGTGGTGGCGCTGATCTTCGTGCTCGCCGCGTTGCCGCCGGCGCTGGCACTGTGCGGTCGGCGGGTCTTCTGGCCGTTCGTGCCGAAGGCGGACGGTCGCGACGCGGCCGAGCAGGGCGTCTGGGCGGTCGTCGCGAAGCGGGTGGTGCGCCGCCCTGCCGTCGTGGCCGGGGCGGCCTCGGCGGTGCTGATCGTCTTCGCGACCGGGCTCGCGACCACCGATATCGGGCTCTCGCAGACCGAGCAGTTCCGCGTCGAGGCCGAGTCCGTCGACGGGCTCGAAACAATGGCCGACCACTTCCCGTCCGGCTCGTCGGATCCCGCCGTGGTGATCGCGCGCAGCGAAACCACCACCCGGATCCAGTCGGCCCTCGACGGCGTACAGGGCATTTCGCGCGCCACCGCTACCGGTACCTCTGCCGACGGTGCGACACGGTGGTCGGTCGTTCTGGAGGCGCCGCCCGGCTCGGTGGCGGCGTTCACCACCATCGAGGCGATCAGGACGGCGGTCGGCACCGTCCCCGGCGCCGAGGCCCTCGTCGGCGGTACGGACGCCGAAGCGCTCGACATCCGCGACGCCGCCCGCCGTGACCAGGCGCTGGTCATTCCACTCATCCTCGCCGTTGTGCTGCTGGTGTTGCTGGCACTGCTGCGCGCGGTGCCCGCCGCCGTGCTGCTCGTCGGCGTCACGGTGCTCAGCGCGCTCGCGGCGCTCGGTGCGGGCAGCTGGATCAGCGGCACGATCTTCGGCTTCCCCGCCCTGGACACGAACGTGCCGCTGTTCGGCTTCCTGTTCCTGGTCGCGCTGGGGGTGGACTACACGATCTTCCTGGTCACCAGGGCCCGCGAGGAAGCGGGCGCGCACGGCACCACCCAGGGCATGGTGCGCGCGGTCGCCTCGACCGGAGCCGTGATCACCAGCGCCGGTGTGGTGCTGGCCGCGGTGTTCTGTGTGCTCGGTGTGCTGCCGTTGATCACCCTGACCCAGTTGGGCATCGTGGTCGGGATCGGCATCCTGCTGGATACGTTCGTGGTGCGCACGCTGGTTGTCCCCGCGCTGTTCGCGCTGCTGGGCGACAAGGTGTGGTGGCCGGGATCGCTCGCGAAAGCCGAAGCGGCACAGCCTGCTTCGACCGAAGCGGTGGCCGTGGACTGAGCTCCGCGGTGAAATCGGCGGACTCCGCTGCGTCGTCGAACATTGCGCGGAAATCGGCGCAGGCGTGCGGGAGAATCGCGGAATGCGTATCCGAATCGTGGGGACACAGCTGCCGGGGTCGTCCTGTCGACCGCCCGGGATCGAGACGGCGTACTCGAACATTCATGTCGGCGTGCAGCGCAGGAACCGGCCACAGGAGCTGCTCGACCTACAGCGTGGTGACTCGGAAACCGTCACGTGGACGGTCGAGTGCACCGTCCACGAGACCGACGTCCGAGGGCCCTACGTCCAGGGCCGACCGGGGGAGCGGTTCCTCTACCTCAGCTGGGTCAGCGACGAGGACACCGCAACGCTCACGATGTTCCGGCGCGCCAAACTGATGCTCGCCGACGTTCCCGCAGAGACGCTGGCGGCCGCGACCGAATCGGGCGTGCTCGAGGCTCGTCTCGGCCTCACGGACGCGACCGGAAACCCGTTGTGCGCGAGGGTGGAACCCGCGTCGATCCGCTGGGCTGCCGCGACCTGACCACAGCATCGACCCGCGGTGCTGGCGTGCGCCACACTCTGTCGGACCGCGGTGGCAGGATGCGAAGGGTGGGTGACAACTTCGAACGGATCGTCGATCTCGATGTGGCCGCGGCGGATGCCGAAGCGTCGGCGGAGGCGACGATCGACTGGATGGTGTCGCGGGGGTGGCTGCTGCGGGAGACCTCGGCGGACGCGATGTACAGCCTCCACGTCGACGAAGGGTATGTGGCAGGGCCCGCGTGGGCGGAGATCGCCCAGGATTGGGGCGCCGAGTGGATTCCCGCCCCGGTAGGGGTCATCGTCGGCCGCCACGCCCACTACGGCGGCCAGGGTGAGATCGCCCCGGCCGACGCGACGTGCCCGAGCTGCCGGGCAAGCACGGTGATCATCGACTACCCGCGGGCCTGGGAACCTGATCCCGCAGTGTGGCAACCGTTTTCGGACGCGATCGAAGGGTGGGAGCAGACGGGCACCGGTGCGGTGGCATGCACCGCGTGCGGTACGGCCGGCGCGATCACCGACTGGCAATGGCCGTGGGGCTTCGCCCTCGGCGCCCTTGCCTTCGACTTCTGGGGCTGGCCACCGCTGACCGACGAATTCATCGCCGAGTTCACCGCCCGGCTCGGCCACCGCGTCGAGCACCACACCGGCAAGTTCTGAGCCGTGTTCGGTGCCGCGGGTCACAGTCGCCCGATCGCGGGCATTCCTCTCAGCACAGTGCGCACGATCTCACCGGTGGGGAGTGGCCCACGGTGAAAATTCCGCGCTCACTAGCATCGATGCAGCGGAAGTATCGATGAACCCAGAGGACGTGTGTTGACTACCGAACAACTTGATCGCTGGAACGCTCAGGAAGCTGCGGCGGAGGCGATGATTCCCATCATCGGGACGTTGTACCGCAGCAAGGGTGTGACGATTCTGCTGCACAGCCGGTCGCTGGTGAACAAGTCGGTGATCAGCATCCTGCGGACGCATCGGTTCGCGCGCCAGATCGGCGGCGAAGAGCTGTCGGTGGACGAGACCCTGCCGTTCCTCGAGGTGATCAGCCGGCTGGATCTGGGGCCGTGCAAGATCGACCTGGGCCAGCTGGTGATGGCGTTTCACGCCGACGAGCGGGGCCTGTCGGTCGAGGAGTTCACCACCTCGGTGCTGGCCGAGGTGAGCGACGGCAACAAGGCCGTGTCGCAGGGACCGCGTGATGTGGTGCTCTACGGGTTCGGGCGGATCGGGCGGCTGGTCACCCGGCTGCTGATCGAGAAGGCCGGGTCGGGCAACGGGCTGAGCCTGCGCGCGGTGGTGGTGCGCAAGGGCGGCGACGACGACCTGGCCAAGCGGGCGTCGCTGCTGCGTCGCGACTCGGTGCACGGGCACTTCAACGGCACGATCAAGGTCGACACCGACAACGACACGATCACCGCGAACGGTAACGTCATCAAGTTCATCTACAGCGATGACCCGACGACGATCGACTACACCGCCTACGGCATCGACAACGCGATCCTGATCGACAACACCGGTCGCTGGCGTGACCGCGAGGGCCTGGAGCAGCACCTGCGTCCCGGCATCGCGAAGGTCGTGCTCACCGCGCCCGGCAAGGGTGACGTGCCCAACATCGTGCACGGCGTCAACCACCGCGACCTGGACCTGTCGCAGCAGATCTTCTCCTGCGCCTCCTGCACGACCAACGCGATCGTGCCGCCGCTCAAGGCCATGGACGACGAGTTCGGCATCGTGCGTGGACACGTGGAGACGGTGCACTCGTTCACCAACGACCAGAACCTGCTGGACAACTACCACAAGGCCGATCGGCGCGGTCGTTCCGCGCCGTTCAACCTGGTGCTCACCGAGACCGGCGCCGCCTCCGCGGTGGCCAAGGCGATGCCGGACTTCAAAGCCAAGATCACCGGCAACTCGATCCGCGTTCCCACCCCGGACGTCTCCGTCGCGATCCTGAACCTGCAGCTGAAGCAGGACACGACCAAGGAAGACGTGCTCGCGTACCTGCGTCAGGTATCCCTCGCGGGCCCGTTGAGCCGCAACCTCGACTACACAGCCGCCACCGACGCGGTCTCGAGCGACTTCATCGGCTCGCGGGCGGCCTCGATCATCGACGCCAACGCCACCATCGTCGAGGGCGACACCGCCATCCTCTACGTCTGGTACGACAACGAATTCGGCTACTCGTGCCAGGTGGTGCGGACCGTGCAGTACATCTCGGGCATCGAATACCCGACCTACCCGCAACTGGGTGCGCAGTCCGACGTGCGCGAGCTCACCGACGCGCGATAGCGGCCCGCCGGCAAGGCGGGCATCTGGTCGGTGACCAGGGCCCGCCTGCCTCGTCGACTCGGTGGCAGACCGCGCGACCCGACCAGCACCGCTTGTCGGCTCGCGTGTTGTTGTGCATACTGGCGACATGACATCGAGTCGAAAGGGCGTTCTGCGCCCGGGCCGTTGAGCCCCACGCCGGTCATCGAACCGGCTTCTGTCCCGCGTGAACGCGGGGAATTCACCGAATATCAGCAGTCCTCCCGAACGTCCTATGACGATGCGCGCCTCGACCTCTGGTCGCGCGTGCGCGAACTCGCTGTGCCGTCCGCCATGATCGAGGCCGCCACCGCACGGCGGCTCGTCGGTGACTGGTCGGGGGCCTGCGCCGCTGCGCACGTCGATCTCGATGTGGATCTGCGGACGTTGGCGCGGACCCACGGTCGAGGATTCGCCGCCCGGGTACGGGCCGACCTGCGATATCTGGCGCCGGACCTGTTGCGCTGGCATCTACCCAGAATCGCGCCGGACGGTCTGTTGCGACCCGGGTTGACGATGGCGCTGGCTCGGTACGAATCCGGGGGCATCGCCGGCCTCGACAGCGCGGCCGGTGACGTAACGCAGTGTGACGGTGCGGATTCCGTGTATCTGGTGGTCCGTACGCCACCGGCCTGGGCGGCCGCCGGACAGCGGATCAGCCTCGCGCTGTGGGACACGGCGAGCCCCGTCGCCAGCGCGCGCATGCACCCACACCCCCGACCCAGCAGTCGCTACCGGCTCGACCTGCACCGTCACCTGTGGGATTCGCGCAGGGTGGAAGAGTTGCGAACCCGTTCTGGTGCAGGGCAATTCGCCGCCCAAGGGCTTGCGGCAGGCGACGACCCCAGGGATTCTGTGTCCGCAACGGCACCCCCGGGTTGCGCCGTCGACCGGTGGGCGGACGAAGCGGGGATTCTGCTGCATGCCGAGGGGCGCCGGTCCGGGTTGGTATTGGTGCGGTGTGGTGCGCGCAAGCGCCTCGTGTTGGACGTGCGTGCGGAGGACCCACTCGCCGTGCGGATTTCGAGGGAACACCCGCGTGGCGGAATCTCCGCCCTCCCGGTTCTGCCCGACGCGGCGACCTGGGTGCTCCCCGACCTGGAATTGCTGCGCGCGGGCGCGATCGCCGCCGATCGACTGCATCCGCTGGTCGCCTCGGCGCTCGGCTGTGACGGCGCGCCGACCGCGACCTCCGGGACCACCGCCGCCGGTCATCGGATCGTGGAGTGCCGGGGCGAACGTCATCGGATCGGGTTGGTGAACGGGGTGCTCGCCGCCCTGGATCACGACCCCACCGAGATCCGGCGTGAAGAACTCCTGGCGGCCCTGACCGGAACACCGATGCCCTGCCTCCAGGCCATCGACCGGTCACTGCGCCAACCGGATTGGCTCGTCGGCGTCTGCGACCGCCTGGACCACGGCGATATCGACGGCGCCCTCACCATCGTCGAAGCCCAGCTCGGCGCGGACGCGACGCTGCGCGACGGACCACTTCGCGACGCACTCGAAGCCGCTGTACGGCAACGGATTACCTATGGTCTGTTCCGGGCCGGTCTACCCGCACCCGGCCGCGGCCACGTTCTTCCCGACCGTTACGACCGCAAGGGTCGTCGCGCACGTCCGAAACGCCTGGCCTTGCGCTGAGTTGGCGTCCGGGCCATCAGGGCCACGCCTTGTCTCGCTGACAGGTGGGGTCGTGTGGGCCTGGTACGACCGGCTGATCCGCGGGTCGCCGGGACCTCGCCTCGACCGCGGATTCGTGCGGCCTTCGCGCCGCCGACCTCGTACTTCATCGACAGACCCCGAGGGCGGGCTCGCTCCGCCTGAGCTCGCCCATCGAATTCCTCCGAACCCAAAAGGTGATGCACACATGACTGTTCATACCCTCTGCCCGCTTCCGACTCGCGCCACCGACTCCCAGCTCGACGTCGCGGGCGAACTCCTTGCCCTGCTGGGTGCGGTGAAGACGGAGCCGCGCACCAACACGCAACTGGAAGCGCTCACCTTGGCTGTGGCCGCCGACCTGCCGGTGCTGCTGTGGGGAGAGCCGGGCATCGGCAAGACCGCTGCCCTGACCCAGCTCGCGGAGTCCCTGGAACTGCCGCTGACCACGGTGATCGCGAGCGTGCACGAGCCGTCGGACTTCTCCGGCCTGCCGATCATCGGCGACGACCCCGCGACCCAGGGGGTGCCGATGGCGCCGCCGGACTGGGCGGTTCGGCTCGTGCGGGCCGGGCGCGGCCTGCTGTTCCTCGACGAACTGTCCACCGCGCCGCCCGCCGTGCAGGCCGCGCTGCTGCGCGTCGTTCTCGAAAGGCGGGTCGGCGCACTGGAACTGCCGCCGGGTGTGCGCATCGTCGCGGCCGCCAACCCACGCTCGTCGGCCGCCGACGGCTGGGAGCTGAGCCCGCCGCTGGCGAACCGATTCGTGCACCTGCAGTGGACTCACGAACACGACGTCGTCGTCCGCGGCCTCGGCGGAACCTGGCCACACGCGACCCTGCCGCGGCTCGCGGCCGAAAGCCTGCCGGAGGCGGTCGCATTCGCCCGTCGCGCGGTATGCACCTTGCTCGCGGCTCGGCCCAAGCTCGTGCACCAGATGCCCACCACCGAAACCCGGCGGGGCGGTGCCTGGGCGTCACCGCGGAGTTGGGAGATGACCGTGCGGCTGATCGCCTTCGCCACCGCGGCCGACGCGAGTCGTGATGTGCTGTCGCAGTTGATCCGCGGCACAGTCGGTGACGGGCCCGGTTTCGAACTGCTCACCAGCATCGATCGGATGGATCTGCCCGACCCGGAAGCATTGCTGGCCGATCCGGTCGCCGCTGAACTGCCGACCCGGGGCGACCTGCGTCAGGCCGTTCTCGACGGTGTGGTGGCGGCGGTGCGCAAACGACCGGAGCGGGCTCGATGGGACGCGGCTTGGTCGCTGCTGGTGAAAGCCGTGGAAACCGGAGCACCCGACCTGGTGGTTGTTCCCGCGACGACGCTGGCCACGCTGCGCCGCGAGAACTGGGAGGTGCCCGCGGCGATCGAACAGCTGGCCGGGGTGGTGGCGGTGTCGCAGAGTGCCGATCGCGCCGCGGCCCGCGTTGCCGTGCAGGCGGGCCGATGACAGCGGACGCCACCGGACTGGATTTCGGCAAGCTGTATGCCGCACGGCTGCAGGCGGTTTCGGCCCGCCCTTATCTGGCGACGGCTCTGTACGCGCTGCACATCGTCGAGTCGCCGAGGTCACCGACGATGGGCGTGGACAAACACTGGCGGTGCTACGTCTCGCCACGATTCGTCGACTACACACCGGTGGAAGAACTGGCTTCGATCCTGGTGCACGAGGTGTCGCACCTGCTGCGAGACCATCACGTGCGCAGCGACCGCTACGCCCACGCCCACGACCTGACCGGTCCGGGGGAGCGGCTGCGCATGAACATCGCCGCGGACGCCGAGATCAACGACGACGCGTTCGGTGACGGGCTGGTCTGGCCCGAGGGCGCCGTGCTGCCCAGCACATTGGGGCTGGATCCGGGGCAACTCATGGAGGACTACCTGAGTCAGTTCCGCCTCGGGCGGCTGACCGAAGACATGGCGTGGCTCGACTGCGGCAGCGGCGCGGACGGATCGGACCGCGAATGGGAGCTGGGACCCGACGGCGCGGACGGTCTCAGCGAACAGCAGCGCGACGGCGTCCGATTCCTGGTGGCACAGGGCATCGTCGGGCGTCCGGGAGACGCGCCCCAGGGGTGGCGGCGCTGGGCGAAGGAGGCGTTGCATCCTTCCCAGCCGTGGCGGGACCTGCTCGGCGCGGCACTGCGCGCGGCCGCTTCGGCTCCCGGCGTCGGCGAGGACTACACCTACCGGCGCCCCGCCCGCCGCTCCACCGCACTCCCCGGCATCGTGTTGCCCAGCCTGCGTCGCACCCCACCCAAGGTCAGCGTGGTCATCGACACCTCGGGCTCGGTCAGCGACGACGAACTGGGCAGCGCCCTGCTCGAAGTCGCCGCCATCATCCGCGCCGTCGGCGGCCGCCGCGACCTGGTCACCGTGTTCTCCTGCGACGCGGCGGCGAGAATCGCCCACCCGCTGTGCCAGGCCGAGGGCATGACGCTGATCGGCGGTGGCGGCACCGACCTGCGCACCGGTTTCACCCAGGCCCTGCGCACCCGCCCGGACGTACTCGTCGCCCTGACCGACGGCCAAACCCCCTGGCCCTCCCACCAACCGGCCTGCCGAACCGTCGTCGGCCTCTTCCGCCGAGAACGCGCGTGGCGCCACGACGACCCGGACTACGTCCCGGACAGCCCACCCGCATGGGCGCGAGTGGTCGACATCGGCTGACGGGAGTCACCCAGCTAGTGGGCGCGCCGCGCCCGTACCAGCGGCGACACGAACATGAACGAGCCGGACAGGAAGAGCCCGGCGAGTGGGATCAGCGGGAGGTAGGAGATCCACACGATCGGCTCCGGTTGTGCCAGCGCGATCACCGTGGCGACAACGGTGACGACGAATACCACCGCGGACCAGCGATGCACCTGACGGACGCGACCCGCACTGTCGCCGAACGCCGACAGTGGGTGCGGGCCGCGCAAGAGCCGCACGAACATCGACGCACCGGACAGGAACAGCCCGGCGAGCGGAACGAGCGGCAGGTAGACCACCCATTCGGGCCCGCTGAGCGACAATCCGAGCACCGTGATTAGCACGGCCGCGAGGAAGGCGACGGCGAGCACGCGATGAGTTCGCCGAACCCAGGTGATGTTCATCGCAAAACCCTTTCGTCGATCCATGGAAAACAATGCTGACACGGCGCCGACCTGGAAACTTCTCGATTCCTGATCGTTTCTCCCGCTGACCGCCGATAGCCGATCGACCCCATTTCAATCCGGCAATTCGTTGAAAGTATCAATCCCCGCGGGCCGCCGAACCCCTGCGAGACTCGTCGTGTGATCAGCGCGATTGTGCGAATTCGGTCCATCACCTACGAATCAGAGGGCGTGCTGTCCTTTGTGCTCACCGACCCCGGCGGCGCGCCACTGCCGCCGTGGGCACCGGGTGCGCACGTGGACGTCGTCCTGCCCGACGGCGTCGTTCGCCAGTACTCGCTGTGTGGCGATCCCGCGAATCGGGACAGTTATCGCATCGCGGTGCTGCTCGAGGAGCAGGGCCGCGGCGGGTCGGCGTGGATGCACGAGAACGTGCGGCCGGGCACGCTGCTGGAGATCCGGGAGCCACGCAACAATTTCCCGCTCACGCAGGCGGCGAGCTACCTCCTGATCGCCGGCGGTATCGGGATCACCCCGCTGTTGCCGATGATCCGCGAACTGCAGCAGCGCGGCGCCGACTGGCAACTGCACTACGGCGGCCGCACCGGCGCGCGGATGGCGTTCGCCGGCGAGCTGTCCGCCTACGGTGCGCGGGTTCGTCGCTACGCGCAGGACGACGTCGGGCTGATGCCACTGGCCGAGATTCTCGCGCCGGTGACCTCGGGCACGCTCGTGTACTGCTGCGGCCCCGAGCCGCTGCTGGCCGCGGTCGAGCAGCACTGTGTCGCGGATGCCTTGCGGGTCGAGCGTTTTCATCCGAAGGAGATCGCGGCCACCGGACCCGAGCGGACGAGCACCGTCGTGCTCAACCGTTCCGGCCGGACCATCGAGGTTCCGGCCGGGTCGTCGGTCCTGGACGCACTCGAACGGGCGGGCGCCGACGTGCTGTGGTCGTGCCGTGAGGGAACGTGCGCGACCTGCGAGACCACCGTGCTCGAAGGCGAAGTCGAGCACCGTGATTCGGTGCTCACCCCGGCTGAACAAGAGTCGGGCAAAACCATGATGATCTGCGTTTCCCGAGCGCGCACGGACCGTCTCGTGCTCGATGCCTGAAAGGTCGAAAACTGTGCACGATGTCATTGTTGTCGGCGCGCGCTGCGCCGGCGCCACAGTCGCGATGCTGCTCGCGCGGCGTGGCTACCGGGTGCTCTGCGTCGACCAGGCGCTGTTTCCCAAAGACGCCGTGTCGACTCACATGCTGCGGCAGAGTGGTCTGGCGCGGCTGCGGGACTGGGGCCTGCTCGATCGGCTGAAAGCCACCGGCTGCACGCCCATCCACTCGATCACCATGTCCTACGCCGACGCCCACTTCTCAGGCTTCTCCGACCCGATCGACGGTATCGCCGAGACCTACGCGCCGCGGCGCATCGTGCTCGACAAGCTGTTGCAGGATGCCGCCCGCGAGGCCGGGGTCGATCTGCGCGAAGGCGTCACCGTGACAGATCTGGTGCGCGACGGTGAGTTCGTCACCGGCATCGTCGGCCGCGACCGCGACGGCGAACCGGTGACCGAACATGCTCGCCTCGTGATCGGCGCCGACGGATACGCGTCCACCGTCGCCCAGCTCACCGGGGCTCAGAAATACGACGTGATCCCGGGGGAGACCTTCACCGCCTACTCGTACTGGTCCGGCCTGACCATGCAGAGCCAGTTGCGGATCGGCGACAAGCAGGCGGTCGGTGGCTGGCCGACCCACGACGGCAAGACGCTGATCTGGTGTGTGCAATACGTCGACCGGTTCGCGCCGTTCCGCGCCGATGTCGAGCGCAACTTCTCGTTGGCGTTCAAGGAAACCGCGCCCGACCTCGCCGAACTGCTCGACACCGGCGAACGCGACGAACGGTTCTATATCGCCCGCTATCCGGAGAACTTCTACCGCGAATCACACGGCCCCGGCTGGGCGCTGGTCGGCGACGCCGGATATCACAAGGACCCGTTCACCGGCCTCGGGATCAGCGACGCGTTCACCTACGCCGACCTGCTCGCCGAGCGGGCGCACGAGGGGCTGTCGGCGGCGCGGCCACTCGACGAAGCGCTCGCCGACTATCAGGCGCAGCGGGATCGGTCGAGCAAGCCGATGTACCGGTTCACCTGTGAGTCCTCGCGACTGGTGCTGCCGGACAAGCACGTCGAGGTGATGCGCGCGTTGCCGAGCAGCGCGAAGCACACGCAGCAGTGGTTCCGGATGATGGCGGGCGGGCTCAGCGGCCGGGACTTCTTCGCCGAGGACAACCTCGCCGCGCTGCTGAACCCGCAGGGTGCGCGATGACCGTGCAACCGTTCGGCACCGCCGGGATCTTTCGCGACGAGCACGGTATCGCGCACTACGCCGACCTGCCCGATTCCCTGGTGGACATGCTGCGCCACACCGTGCAGACGTGGCCCGAGCAGGAAGCCGTCGTCGAGATCGGTGGCGAGCGACTTTCGTACCGGCAACTGTGGGACCGGGCCGCCGCGGTCTCGGGTGGGTTGCGGGACAAGGGAATTCAGCCGGGCGACCGTGTTGCCATCCTGTTGAACGCCGGAACGGAGTGGGTGGTCGGCTTTCTCGGAATCGTGCTCGCGGGTGCGGTTGCCGTGCCGGTCAACACCCGGTTCGCCGACCCCGAAATCGACTATGTCCTCACCGATTCCGACGCCGCGTTCAGTCTGCGGCCGAATGAGGCACTGCCCCAGGGCGATCCCTACGTCCACGAGGGTGCGGGTCCCACGGATCTGGCCGCGATCTTCTACACCAGTGGGACGACCGGACGACCCAAGGGAGCGATGACCACGCATCGCAACCTGCTGTCCACCGTGGAGAACGTGCGCCGGCTCGCCCACATCGCCGCCGACGAAGGCCCGACCCTGCGCAACCTGGTCTCGGTGCCCCTGTTCCACGTCACCGCCTGCAACAGTCAGCTGATTCCCCAGCTGGCCATCGGCGGCAGCACGATCATCCTGCCGCAGTTCAAGATTCAGGATTTCCTCCGCGCGATTGTCGATGAGCGGGTCACCTCGCTCACCAACACTCCCGCCATCTACTACCTTGCGTTTCGGCAGCCGAACTTCGCCGACTTCGATCTGAGCGCGGTGAACCGGGTCGCCTACGGCGGCGCGCCGGTCGCGCCCGCGCTGGTCGCCGAGATCGCCCGGCACTTCCCGAACGCGCGGCTGGCCAACGGGTTCGGTCTGACCGAGACCTCGTCCATCGCGACCTACCTGCCCCACGAGTGGGCCACCGAACACGCGGAATCGGTGGGGTTCGCCGCGCCGATCATCGACCTGGCCATCGAAACGCCCGATCCGGTCAGCGGAGTCGGCGAACTGCTCATCCGCGGCGCCACTGTCGTCGCCGGATACTGGAACAACCCCGCCGCGACCGCCGCGACCTTCGTCGACGGCTGGCTGCGCACCGGTGACCTCGCCCGCATCGACGAGCAAGGGCTGGTGTCGATCGCCGATCGGGCCAAGGACATGATCAACCGTGGTGGCGAGAACGTGTACTGCGTCGAGGTGGAGAACGCCCTCGCCGGCGCCCCGGGCATCGGCGAATCCGCGGTGGTCGGGGTGCCCGACGACATGATGGGCGAGAAGGTCGGCGCGGTGGTGGTGCCGGTCGAGGGCGTCGAGTTCGACGAAGCCGCCGTGCTCGACCACCTGCGCGAGCGGCTCGCCGATTTCAAAGTGCCCCAGTACTTCTCGGTGCGCACGGCGCCGTTGCCGCGCAACCCCGGCGGGAAGATCGTCAAGACCGCGTTGCGGTCCGAACCGTTCAAGCCCGCCGGACGAGGGTGATGCTGGTCCGCCGCTGCTCGGCGAAGGCGTGGATGTCGTCGTCGGGCGCCAGATCCTCGGCGCGGTAACCGATCGTGCTGAGGATGGCGCCCTGGGCGATGTCGAAGACATCGGTGTAATACAGCGCGCGGCTGACCGTGGTGTAGGCCGGATCCGCGCCCCGGTCGGTGCCGGACAGGTTGACGTTCGCGGTGAACCAGCCCGCCCGCGCTGTGAGCAGCGTGGTGAGTACGCCGGCTGTCGCCTCGGGGACCCAGCTCCAATCCCAATCGTGCGGTGCGTTCCACGGACCACCGAACTCGCGCGAGAGCGCGATGCCGGGCACACCGCGCGCTCCCGCCTCCTGGACGGCACCGTAGGTGCCGCTGACATTGAGTGTGGCGCCGATGTTCTCGCCCGCGTTCACACCGCTCAGGCACAGATCCACCGGCGCCAGGACCCCGGAGGTCAGCGCGAACACCACGCAGGCCGCCGGGGTCGACCCCACCTGAATCGTGGGAATTCCGGCGGTCGGCGCGGCCCACTCCCACTCCACTGCGACGCCACTGCGCCGGGACTGGCTCGCGCCCGACATCGGACCGCTCGGTGCTACCACCGTCGCGTCGATGCCGAGCGCCCGCACGGCTTCCGCTAACGCCAGGAGCCCCGGCGCGCGGTATCCGTCATCGTTGGTGATCAGCAGGTGCATCGAAAGCCGTTACCCGGGAGCCGGTGTCGGGGTCGAACAGGTGCAGCCGGTGCGCCGGGACGAACACCTGGATCCGCGCGCCGACGGCCGGAGCCGGATCGTTGGCGGGCAGCGTCACGGCCCAGCGACCCGATTCGCCGGTGCACTGCGCGATCTTGGAGTCGCCGGTGAACTCGACCAGCTCCACCACACCGTGCACGAGCAAGCCCGGGCCGTCGTGGTCACGGAGCGTGCCGTCACCGGGCCGCCAGCCCAGTGTCAGTTCGGCGGGAACACCGGGGACAGCCTGGGGGAGCAGTACTTCCAGTCCGCGCCCGGTCATCTCGTCCCCGGCGTCGTTCATCGTCACCGTCGCCAGGTTCATCGGCGGGCTACCCAGGAACGTCGCGACGAACAGATCGACCGGTCGCCGGTACACCTGCGCCGGACTACCGACCTGCAACACCCGCGAGTTGTTCATCACCACCAGGTGGGTGGCCATCGACAAGGCCTCGAGCTGGTCATGGGTGACGAGCACGACGGTATTGCCGAGCTCGCGATGCAGTCGTACCAGCTCGACCCGGGCCTGCTGGCGCAGCTGCGCGTCGAGTGCGGACAGCGGCTCGTCGAGCAGCAGCACTTTCGGCTGCCGAACGATCGCCCTGGCCAGCCCGACGCGCTGACGCTGACCGCCCGAGAGCTGAGCGGGCTTGCGGTGGCGCAGTTCGCTCAGGCCGAGGCTGTCGCACGCGCCGGCCACCCGTCGTTCGATCTCGGTGCGGTCCAGCCCGGACTTGCGGTTGTGCTTGCCCTCGAGCCGCAGGCCGAAGGAGATATTGCGCTCGACGGTCATATGTGGGTACAGCGCGAAATCCTGGAACACCATCGAGACTCCGCGTCGTCCCGGCGCCACCTCGGTGACGTCGGCGCCGTCGATGAGCACCCGTCCCGCGGTGGGGGTGATCAGGCCGGACACCACGCCGAGCGCGGTCGATTTGCCGCAGCCGGACGGGCCGACCAGCACCGTCAGCGATTGTCCGGGCACATGCAGCAGGTCGACGTCGAGAGCCGGGCGGTCCTCGTCGTATTGCTTGGTGATGCCGTCGAGCACCACGCCGGCCGAGAGATCGAGCTCGGTGGTCAGCACCGGGGGCTCGCTCACACTGAGACTGGTCATGTCGATTACCGAACCCCTGAATGAAGGAAGGCGTCCGCGATCCGTCGCGACGCCAGGACATAGATCACGACGACCGGCAGCGAGGCCAGCATCGCCGCGGCGAGCATCGGTCCGTAGTCCGCGCTCTCCGGGCCGAGGAACAGCGCCAGACCCGGCTGGATGGTGGTGTCCTCGGGATCGGGCATCACCAGCAGCGGCCACAGGAACTCGTTCCACGTACTGATGAACAGCAGGATCGCCACCGCGCCCAGTGCCGGGCGCATCACGCCGAGGACCACGTGCCGCAGGACCTCCCACGAGGTAGCGCCCTCCAGCACGGCGGCGCCGATCAGCGATTGCGGCACCGAACGGATGTGGTCGCGCAGCAACAGCACCGCGAGCGCGCTGACGCCGAGCTGCGGGATGATCACCCCGATCGTGTGCCCCTGCCAGCCCAGTTTCGTGGTCATCAGGAACTGCGGGATGATCAGCGCCTGCGGCGGGATCAGCAGCGAAATGCCCACGGCCGCGAGGACGAAACCACGGCCGCGCGCCTTGTCGAAGCGCACCAGCGCGTAGGCGGCGGGCAGGGCGACGAGCATCGTCGCGATGGTGACGCCCGCGGCCATCACGAAGGTGTTCCACAGCAGCGTGCCGATCGGGAACTTGCCCACTGCCATTTCGTAGTTCTCCAAGCTCGCCGGAAGCGGGATCGGATTCAGATCGAAGATGGTCGACACCGGTTTGAACGAGGTGGCCAAGGCCATCGCCACCGGGAACAGCATCAGCACAATGGCTGTGATCAGTAGCAGGTGTCTGCCGATCGCGTCACCGCGTCGCACGGAATCTCCTCGAGAGCAGGGTGTGAACGGTCAGGAGCAGCCCGAACGCGAGCGCGATGACGATGGCCGCCGCCGATGCGGTGCCCGCGTCGAAAAAGGTGAAACCGTAGGTGTAGAGCCGGTAGTAGACGTTGTCGGTGGCATTGCTCGGCCCACCTCGGGTGAGCACCCCGATATTGGTGAACAGCCACGGCCACACCACCACCATCGACAGCAGTCCGAGCAGAATGATCGGGCGTCGCAGCTGGGGCAGGATGATCGAGCGGGTGATCTCGCCCTCGGTGGCGTCGTCGAGGCGCGCCGCGTCGATGGTGCGGCGGTCCAGGTTCGCCAGCGCCGCGCCGAAGAGCAAGGTGTTGAGCGCCACCACTTTCGGGGCGGTCACTACCACGACGGTCGGTAGCGCGGTGGCGGGGTCACCGAGCCAATTGATCGGTTCCACCCCGGCGAACCCCAGTACCTGATTGAGGGTTCCGTACAGCGGGTCCAGGATGAACTGCCACGACAACGCGTTGGCCACCGGCGCGAGCACGACCGGCAGGAACAGCAGCATCCGGTAGAACTCGCTCATCCGGCCAGGGCGCTTCCACAGCGCGATGGCCAGCGCGCACGGCACCACCGTCGCGAACGGCAGCACGAACAGCGCGTACTTCAGGGTGTTCCAGGCTGCGTTGCCGAATTCCGGTTCGGTGATGAGGGTTTCGTAGTTCTTCAGGCCGTTGAACGCGATGTCGGGTGACACCAGGTTCCAGTCGAGGAAGCTGAGTACCGCGGTGAACACGAGCGGCCCGTAGACCCACACGGTGATCGAGAGCATGGTCGGCGAGAAGTACAGCCAGGCGAGCCCGGTCGCGGCGGGGCGTTCGGCCACGCGCGCCTTCGGCGTGACCTCGGGGTCCTTGGTGAGCGTCATGACCGGGCTCGCGCATCGAGCAGCCGCCGGGTGGTGTGCAGGGCTTCCGCGTGGTGGCGGGCGTGGCGCATCTCGATGATGATCGCCGGGTCGTGCGGGAAGGGCGTCGCCAGCACCTCGTCCAGCGGGATCGTGCCCCAGCCGGGCGGCAGGTGCAGATCGCCCTCACCGAGGAGTTCGAGTTCGTACGGGTTCGCGTCGGGCTGGCGCGGCATCCGGCCGAAATTGTCGTGCAGGTGAATGTGGCCGACAACCGGGGCGACTTCGCGGATCGCGGCCAGGTAGTCGTAGTCCAGGTAGCCGGCCGACAGGTACGCGTGGCCGACATCGAGGCACATCGTCACCGCGGGGTGATCGATCTGGCGCACCTGCTCGGCGACCAGATCCAGCCGCATCCCGTAGGAACGGCGGGTGAGTACCGCAGGACCGGGCGCCCGGTTCTCGATCGCGATCGTGACCCCGCGCGCGCCGGATTCGTCGGCGAGCTCACGCAACATCGTGCGCTCGGTCGCCATGCCCTCGGTCAGTGCCGCACCGTCGCTGTAGAGGCTCGGCAGCACTCCGGCGTGGTAGACCAGCACCTCGGCGCCGATCGCGGCGGCGATCTCCAGATCCGCCAGCAGACCGAGTTGCTGCGAGGACGCGGACCCGGTGTCGAGCAGATTGCCGGTGCGTCCGGAGGAATGCCACGAACTGTGCAGGGTGAGCCGGACTCGGCAATCGGCCAGCGCGTCGCGTAGCGCCGCCAGCCGGGAGCGCTGCACCTGTCCGCCGATCACCACCCCGAGGCCGCAGCCGCCGAGTTCGGCATAGCCGAACCCGGCGGTCGCGGCCTCATCGAGGAATTCGCGCATCTCCTCGAAATCGGAGCGTAGGAGCTGCTTTCCCGACCACGGATTGACCGTCAGGCCGATCTTGTTCGGGATCGCGCCGCCGTCGGTCGAACCGTTCGGCGGCGTGTGTGCGAATACCTGGTGTGACAACGGTGTCTCTCTTCGAGGGGGTGGTGGTCAGCGGAGGGTGCGTGAACTCAGTTGAGTCCGCGGATCTTCGCGGCGGCGGCGCGCAGGGTCGCCGCCGGGTCGGCGCCGCGAAGGACGATCGGTTCGACGGCCTCGTCCTGGAGGATGACGACGCCCTGGTTGGACTGCTTGCCCGGGAAGGCGGTGTAGGGAGCCAGATCGGCCATCTGCTTGACAGCCGAGCCGAGCCGCGGATCGGCCGAGGACTCCGCCGCGGTCCGCAGCGGCAGGTAGCCCATCTGCGAGGCGATGAGCTTGAAGCTCTCGTCGTTGGTCATGAACTGCACGAACTTCCACGCCGCCTTCGCTTTGGCGGCGTCCTTGGCCACGACCGTCAGGCCCGACCCGGAGAAGGTGGGGCGGGCAGGCAGGTTGTCGAAGGCGGGCAGCGGCGCCACCTGCAGGGCGAACTTGCCCTTGGCCGCCGCGTCGAGGGTCAGCAGACCGCCGCCGGTGGTGACCAGCATGCCGAGCTTGCCCGAGTTGAAAGCGCTTTGCGCGGAAGCGAAGTCGACCGCGGGCTGCACACCGGACTTGGTCAGATCCTGGATCGTCGACAGCGCGGTGATGACCGGGGCCGAGTCGACGGTGACTTCACCGCTGCTCGACACCAGCGCGCCACCGGCACTGTTGACCAGGGACTGGGTCAGGTAGTCGGACTTGCCCGGGTCGGCCGCCGAGACGTACACGCCCTGCGCCTCGGTCTTGTCCTTGATCGCCTGCGCGGCCTGCTTGAGCTGGGCCATCGTCTTGGGCGGCTGGGCGGGATCGAGCCCGGCCGCGGTGAACAGGTCGGCGTTGTAGAAGACCACCGGGGTGGCCATCATGAACGGCATCGCGACCGGCTTCTTCGCACCGGCGACCGGGGTCGCCTTCAGCACCGACGGCACGAAGCCCGCCATGTGCTTGTTCCACTCATCGGTGCCGGCGACCTCTTCGAGCGAGCGCAGCGGCAAGGTCTGCGAGGCCTGCGCGACCTTGCTCCAGCCGATCTGCGCGACATCGGGCGGGTTGCCCGCCACCACTTCGCTCTGGAGCTTGGTGAGCGCGTCGGCCGTCGGGACCGACTGCGGCTTGACCGTGATCTTCGGGTTGGCGGTCTGGAAGTCGTTGATCAACTTCTCGATGCCCTTGCCCAGCGGGTTGGTCTGTCCGTAGGTGTAGGACAGGAAGGTGATGGTCACCGGGTCGTCGGCCGCGACCGGGGCCGAGCTGTTCTGGCCGCAGGCCGCGAGCAGCGTGGTGACCGCGACGAGCACGATCCCCCATCCGGCCTTACGGCCGTGGTGGTGCGAGTTCATAACAGGCTTTCTGTGGAGGGGGTGGTCGAATCGGAGATCAACGGAGACGAACTCCGCCGTGCGTGACGGTCAAAGCGTCGATGCCACGCAGGTTCACATTGGGCCGGTAGCGCAGCGAGCCCGGGACGAGCACCGGGTCGATCACCCGCCCGGCGAAGGCGGACAGCGCCGCGGCGCCCTCGGCCCGGCCCAGCGCCGCGGCGAGGCAGAAGTGCGCCCCGGCCGAGAAGGCGAGGTGGTCGGCCGCGCCGCGGGCGACCAGGAAGCGGTCGGCGTCGGGGTAGTGCTCGGGATCGCGATTGGCCGCGGCGAGCAGCACCAGCATCGCGGTGCCGGGGGTGATCGCGGTGCCGCTCACCTCCATGTCACGGGTGGCGATGCGCATCACGAACTGGATCGGCGCGTCGTAGCGCAACGCCTCGTCGGCGGCGCTGATGCCCAATTCGGGGTCGGCGGCGAGGATCTCGCGCTGGTCCGGATTCTGGAGCAGGGCGAGTACGCCGTTGGCGATGAGGTTGGCGGTGGTCTCGTGGCCGGCGACCATCAGCAGCACACAGGTGGCGAGCAGTTCGCCCTCGCTGAGCACCTCGCCTTCCTCCTCGACCTCGATGAGCCGCGAGAGCAGGTCGTCGCCGAGGTTGCCGCGCCTGCGGGAGATCAGGTTGACCAGGTAGTTCATCAGCTCGTTGCGCGCGCCCTCGGCGTCGTCGAGATCGTCGTTGTGGACGACGAGGTTGAAGTCGAGGACGCGGCCCAGCCTGCGGGCGGCGGGTTCGAAGTCGCCGAACTCCTCGACGGGGATGCCGAGCAGAGCGCACATGATCCGCACCGGCAGGGGCAGCGCGAATTCGGAGATCACGTCGAATTCGCTCTTGCTCGCGATATTTTCGATGAGTTCGTCCACGATCGAGTGGATCTGCGGCTGCGAGGCCCGAATAACCCTGGGTGTGAAGGCCTTCGACACGAGTCGGCGAATGCGGGTGTGCGCGGGCGGATCGAGGAACAGCAGGGACTCCGAGCGCTCCGGGTGATCCTTGCCGAGCCGGGAAAGCTTGGGGTCGTTGCGCACCGACGGGTCGCGCAGCACCTGCTGGCAATCGGCGTAGTTGGCGATGATCACGAGGTCGCCGCCTTTGGTGACCAACGGGGACTTCGTGCGCAGTGCGCGGTGGACGGGATACGGATCGGGTCGGGTATCGGGAGCGAACAGTTCGGCCAGTGTCGACTCGGCGTCGTGCTGGCTGGCAACCGTGGTCGTCATATTCTGGGCTCCTTCGAAAATCGGCGTCGAAATTACTTCGCCTGCACCGGATAAAAGTCTTCCACTCCGGTGTCGCGGGCGACAACGCGGAACGCATTATTGATCAATTGCGGTACGAAATGGATCGCCCTGTCAAGACGGGGATCATCGGGTTTTTCCGAGTCAGCGATTCGAGTGCCGAATCGACCGTGTTCACGGTGCCGCTCGCGGCACCGGTCACCGCGAGGCGGGGTGGACACGCCGCAGGGTCGGCAGGAATTCGGTCGCTGCTCATCTGGGCTTCACGGGCCCGTTCCCCGATGACGTGCGGTGCCGCTATACAAGGTGCATATCTCGGACGAGTCACGTACCTGATCACGCGAGGCGCGCACTATGGAGACACGGCATATCGAGGCATTTCTTGCCATCGCTGACGAACTGCACTTCGGAAGGGCGGCCGCCAGGCTCCATCTCACGCAACCGTCACTCAGCCAGCAACTCAAGCGCCTGGAACGCCATCTCGGCGTCGAACTGGTGTCGCGGACGTCGCGGGTGGTGCAGCTGACCCCCGCGGGCGAGGCGTTCCGCGCCGACGCGCGACGGATTCTCGGGGAGGTGCACTCGGCGACCAACACCGTCCGCGACATCGCGGCCGGGCGGATGGGCAAGATCAACATCGGGTTCAACGGGCGGGCCGGGCAGCTCATCATGCCCAGGTCACTGGCCCAATTGCACGCGCACTATCCCAACATCACCACCAAACTCAGCTCGGGTCGCTCCGGGCCGCAGCTCACCGCTCTCACGCGCGGGGAGCTCGATGTCGGGCTGCTCTACGGCGGTGCGTCCAACGGCGGGTCGGTGCTGTCGCGGTGTCTGCTGCAGATGCGCATCGGCGCGCTGGTGGGGCAGGGGCACCGGTGGGCCGACCGGTCCTCGATCTCGATCCGCGAACTGGCCGAAACGCCGTGCGTGCTGTTCAACCGCGAGGTGAGCCCGGCGATGTACGACGCCATCATGACCGCGGGCGAGCGGGCGGGCGCGTTCCCGAAGGTCGCCGAGTACATGAACGACTCGGTGGCCACCGAGATCACCGTGGCCGCCCGCCGGTATGTGGGGTTCGCGTCGTTCATCAGCATGGACGAGCCGCGGCCGATGGGCTTGAAGGTGGTTCCCCTCGTCGATCCGGAACCGGTGGTGGAATTACAGGTCGCCTGGCGCGTCGACAGTCCCAACGAAGTGGTGCAGGTATTCCTGGACAGCCTCGATTCGACGAAGAATTTCCTGCAATCCACTATCCGCGGCAAGGTGTACGGAGAACCGCTGGCGAGTTGATTACCATTCGGTCGATTGAGATCGGCAATGGAAATCCGAATCGGCGGGTGCGGATGGTGCAATTATTTCATGGCACCTGAACTGAAAACCTCAGCCACCCTCGGTTCGGTATTCGAGGCGATCGATCCGGATAACCCCGACTTCTTGCATCTGCAGCGAATTGTGAGCAAGTTGGTCCCCTTCGGTACCCACGCGGGGACCGAGATCACCGAAATCGGTCCGCACCGCGCGATCGTGGAAATTCCCGACGAGCCCTACGTCCTGAACCATCTGCGTACCGTGCACGCCGGTGCGCAATTCCTGGCCGCCGATATCGCCGGCGCGTGCGCCTTCGTGGGCGCGCTGGCGTCGCGGTTGTCGGCCATCGACACCCTGGTGCTGCGCGACGCGCGGCTGTCGTTCCGCAAGCCCGCCCTCGGCCGGATCCGGGCGATCGGGGTCATCGACCCGAGCGACGTCGCGACGGTACTGGCGGCCAAGGGCGGCCAGCGGCTGGATGTGGACGCGCGGGCGCTGATGTACGACACCGCGGGTGTGCTGGTCGGCAAGGTGGCGCTCGACTACGTCTGCACGCTGGCCGCGGAGGCGTGATGAGCGAGCAACGCGCCCAGATCGTCGGGCTGGAATCGACCACCGTCGCCACCCCCGATGGCGCCACCCTGGCGGTACGCCTGCTGCCGCAGGCGGATCCGGCCGCACCGGTGGTGCTGATCCTGCCTGCCATGGCCATCAAGGCCAAGTACTACCTGCCGCTGGTCACGGCCTTGCACGCGGCCGGACTGACGGCCGCTGTCCTCGATCTGCGCGCGCAGGGCGACAGCCTGCCCGCACTGGGGGAAGGTCCCGGGTTCGGCTATCGCGAGCTGATCGAGGTCGACCTGCCCGCCGTGGCGGACGCGCTGCGCGAGCGGTTCCCCGAGGCGCCGCTGCACCTGTTCGGGCACAGCCTGGGCGGACAGCTCGCGTTGCTGTTCGCTGCGGCCGAACCGGATCGGGTCGCGAGCATCACGACGATCGGTACCGGTTCGGTGTACTGGTGGTCGTTCGAACTGCGTAGGCGCCTCGAGGTGCTGGCGCGCGGCTGGTCGGTCGGTGCGGTCACCCGGCTGCGCGGCCGGTGGACCGGCGGTGGCGGCATCGGGCCGATGACCGCGGGCGTGATGATCGACTGGGCCCGGCACCTGCGAACCGGCAACTACCGGCCCAGCGGCAGTGCCCGCGACTACGACCGGTTGCTGCGCGAATTCACGCTGCCGGTGCTGCTCATCTCGCTCGACGGCGACCCGCTGGGCCCCGAGTCCACGGTGCGGTTCCTGAGCAAGCGGATGGGCGCGGCGGATCAGCATCGCTGGCACATCGATCGGGCCTCGGGCTTCACCCACATCGGCCATGCGTCGTGGGTGAAGGACAGCGAACTGGTCGCGCCCGCAGTCGCGGCTTGGGTTGCCGAAGGCCGACCGCCCCAGTAGCGATGGCCGATCCACTCGGCATCGAAGACCGATCTCGGTCGGTAGCGCAGGCCGATCGCTCAGCGATGGTCGGCCGACTCGGTAGCGATGGCTGCCCGCCTCGCCGCAGGACGGCCGACCAACCCGGGCGCCGACGTGCGTCGTTCGCGGCGCCGACCGTTCGTGGCATTTCTCGATAGCGACCTCTGCCCTCGGGCTCTCAGAAGGATTGGCACAGTGACGACTTCCCTTGCACCCTCGGCGCTCGCCAGGGACGACAACTCCATCTACCGTGCGCTGTCGGAATTGGACAAGCCGGTGTTCGTGGTCCGTGACGAACGCGGTGTCGCGGTGACCACCGACGCCGGCACCGCTCGCGGTGCGCAAGTGCTGGCAGCGGCTCCGGCGCTGCGGCCGGAAACGCTGGGCAACAACGAGTTCCGGCAGACCCACGGCGTGAACTTCGCCTACCACGCCGGTGCGATGGCCAACGGGATCGCCTCGGCGCCGATGGTGGTCGCGATGGCGCGCGCCGGCTTGCTCGCCTCGTTCGGCGCCGCCGGTGTGCTGCCCGCCCGGATCGACGAGGCCCTGGCCACGATCGGGCGTGAGGCGCCGGGAAAACCCTTCGCCTGCAACCTGATCCACAGTCCCAGCGAGAACGCGCTGGAGCGGGCGATCGTCGACGCGTGCCTGCGCCACGAGGTGCGCTGTGTGGAGGCGTCGGCCTTCCTCGACCTGACCCCGCAGGTGGTGCGCTACCGGCTGGCCGGCCTGCACCGTGACCCGAACGGCCAGGTGATCGCCCGGAACCGGGTGATCGCCAAGGTGTCTCGCGCCGAGGTGGCCGAATTGTTCCTGCGCCCGGCGCCGGAGCATCTGGTGCGCGGATTGCTGGACGCGGGGGAGATCACCGCCGAGCAGGCGCAGCTGGCGGCGTCGGTTCCGATGGCCGACGACATCACCGGCGAGGCGGACTCCGGTGGCCACACCGACCGCCGTCCGCTGGTGGTGCTGCTGCCGTCGCTGCTGGCGGTGCGCGAACGGATCCAGCGTGAATACGGTTTCGCCCAGCGGGTCCGGGTCGGCGCGGCCGGTGGCATCGGCACTCCGGCGGCCGCCGCGGCGGCCTTCGCGATGGGTGCCTCCTACGTGGTCACGGGGTCGGTCAATCAGGCCACTGTCGAAGCGGCGCAGTCGGAGACGGCGAAGCAGCTGCTGGCCGCGGCGGGCGTCGCCGACACCACCATGGCGCCCTCGTCGGACATGTTCGAACTCGGCGTCGACGTGCAGGTGCTGCAACGCGGCACGATGTTCGCGAGCCGCGCACGGCGGTTGTACGACACCTATCGGCGCTACGACGGCATCGAGGCGATCCCCGCCGCCGAACGCGCCGAGATCGAGCAGCGGATCCTGGCCCGCTCCTTCGACGAGGTGTGGAACGACTGCCTGGGCTACTTCCGTGAGCGCGACCCCGAGCAGATCGCGCGCGCCGAAGGGAACCCGAAACGCCGGATGGCACTGATCTTCCGGTGGTATCTGGGCCGGTCGTCGGGCTGGAGCACGGCCGCGACGCCCGAGCGCACCCTCGACTATCAGATCTGGTGCGGGCCCGCGATGGGCGCGTTCAACGACTGGGTCGCCGGCACCTACCTGGCCGCACCGGCGCACCGCCATGTCGCCGAGGTCGGGTTGCAGATCATGCACGGTGCGGCGTTCGCCACCCGCGTGAGTCAGTTGCGCGCGGCGGGCGTGCGACTCCCGGGCCGCTGCTCGACCTACGTTCCGGCCCCGCTGACCAGCATCGAGTCACGATGAGTAGCGCCGTGCAGGGAGATAGCGCCGTGCAGGGGGATAGCGCCGTGCAAGATGCCGGCGCCGTGCAGGGACTGCGGGTCGCGCAGGAATACAGTGTCGCGCCACTGGTCACCATGGCCGATGACGACAACTTGGCCAACGTAGTGTTCTCCAAGGCCGCTGCCGACCCGTCGGCCGTGGTGTTCAGCCGGAGAACGGCAGAGGGCTGGCTCGACGTCGGCTACGACGAGTTCGCCCGGCTCGTCCTCGAACTCGCGAAGGGCCTGCTGGCCAACGGGATCGGCGTAGGCGATCGGGTGCTGATCCTCGGCGGGACCGGTTTCGAATGGTCGGCGGCGGACTTCGCCGTGCTGAGCGTGGGCGCGATGGCCGTACCGGTGTATCCGACATCGTCGGCCGAGCAGATCCAGCACATCGTGGCCGATGCCCGTCCCAGCGCGTGTTTCGTGGAGACGATCGAACAGTGCGAGTTGATCGGTGCGGCGGCGGGAGATCTGCGCGGCCGGGCCTGGCTGCTCGGTTCGTCGTTTCCTGCGCTGGTCGAGCAGGGCGAGGTGATCGCCGACGCCGAGGCCACCGAGCGTCGGCTGGCAGTGCGCGCCGATGATGTCGCGACGATCGTCTACACCAGCGGCACCACGGGCGTCCCCAAGGGCTGTCTGCTGACGCACCGCAATATTTTCGCCGCCGCGGCCAACGTGGTCGAACTCCTCGACACCGTATTCCGCCGCACCCCAGCGGATCCCGCGTCGACACTGCTGTTCCTCCCGCTCGCGCACGTGTACGGGCGGGTCGTGCAGTTCGGGTGTGTATTGGCCGGAGTCCGCACGGGCCTGGTCGCCACTCCCGCGCAACTGCCCGCCGAACTGCCGATCTTTCGGCCGACGTTCCTGATCGGTGTCCCCTACGTCCTGGAGAAGATCCGCAAGGCGGCGCGTCAGGCCCTCGGCGGTGATCGGTACGACGCCGCGGAGGCGGCGGCGATCGCTGTCGGCCATGCGCGCAGGCGCGGTCAGCAGCCACCGGCGGACGCGGTGATCGACGCCCGGATCGACGAACAGTGGCGTGGCATGCTCGGCGGGCGGCTCGAGCACATGGTCGCGGGTGGCGCGTCGCTGGAACCGTCGACGGCGGACTTCTTCACCGGCATCGGTGTGGAGATCATCGGCGCGTACGGGCTGACCGAGGCGTCGTCGACGGTCAGTATGAGTGCGCCGCACGCCAATCGGGCAGGCGCGGTCGGCCGACCGGTGCCCGGCACGACCGTCGCGATCGCCGACGACGGCGAGATCCTGGTCCGGGGCCCGCAGGTCTTCCCCGGGTACTGGCCCGACGGCGGCCATTCGGCCGAGAACTGGTTGGCCACGGGCGATCTCGGCCGGCTCGACGAGGACGGATTCCTGTTCATCACCGGCCGGCGCAAGGAGATCATCGTCACCAGCGGCGGCAAGAACGTGGCGCCCGCGCCGCTCGAAGACCGGGTTCGCCTGCACGCCTTGGTGAGCAACTGCATGCTCGTCGGTGAAGGCCGACCGTATGTGACCGCCTTGATCACCGTCGATCCGGTGGTGCTGGCTCGCTGGGCCGCGGAGCACGGCGTGGACGTGTCCGGCGGGGTCCCGACCGAGGACGCCCGGTTGCTCGCCGAGATCTCCGCCGGTGTCGAGGCGGCGAACCGGCTCGTCTCCCGTGCGGAGTCGATTCGCCGGTTCGCCGTTCTCGCGGAGGACTTCTCGATGGAGAAGGGTCAGCTGACGGCCTCGTTGCGGCTGCGTCGCGCGGCGATCGAAGCCGACTTCGGCGCCGTCATCACCACGCTGTATCCGGATTAAGCCGCGCCCAGCCAGCAGAAGTACTCGAGATCCACCTTGGCGAGCAAGGCGCCGCTGTCGTCGTGCAGCAGCGCCTTTCCGGTGATATCGAACTGCTCCTCGGTCCTGCGCCCGACCACCTCGGCCAGGATCGGGGAGCTCACCGTGCCACTGGCGCGGATCCGGCCGCGGGCAGGCCGGAAGAAGGTGGCCTTGGTGCTGCGCAGCACGAAGGTCCGCACGTGCAGGATGCGCGGTGCGATGATGCCGGAAAACGCACCGGCACAGGCGACTTCGGCGGCGAGGAACAGCGCGCCCGCGTGCACCGTGCCCAGGTGATTGCTCATCGCCGGTGCCTCGGGGATCTCGGCCACCGCCGAGCCGGGGCCCAGCTCGGTCATGCGCACGCCCACCAGATTCACGAACGGGACGAGCGTGTCGACGGTCTTGCGGATCTGTTCGTAGTCCGGCGTCGCGGCACCGGTCATATTCGTCAGCCGAGCCTGTGCTGCGGCGATTCCGGGGGCCGGTTCATTTCCAGTTGGCATGCCCCAATTAGCCCATATCGAACCGTTTTTCGTGATGAACGGAAGTTGAATTCAACTATTCATCCGAGCTGCCGGATCGCTAATATTCGAAATCATTGTTCTGGAACATCTATTCATGTAATCCGATTGGAAATCGGTACGCGGATCGAGCGGTTCGACTCCGTAAAATCGCATCCGGGGCCATAAGCGTTTCATTTACTGAGGAGTCACCCTGATGTATGACGCGATTGTTGTCGGCGCGCGATGCGCGGGTTCACCGGTTGCCATGTTGCTGGCGAGGCAGGGGCATCGAGTCCTGGTGGTCGACCGTGCCACGTTCCCGAGCGACACCATCTCGACGCACTACATTCAGCAGCGCGGGCTGGCCCGGCTGGCCCAGTGGGGCCTGCTCGACAAGCTGATCGCCACCGGTGTGCCGGCGATCAAGCGCATGACGGTGTCCTACCTCGACATCGTCATCGCGGGGTTCGCCGATCCCATCCAGGGCATCGACGCCACCTACGCGCCGCGGCGCACCGAACTCGACGCGATCCTGGTCGAGGGTGCCAGGGAGGCCGGCGCCGAGGTGCGTACCGGGTACACCGTCAGCGAACTGATCATCGAAGACGGTGTGGTCGTCGGTATTCGCGGTTCGGTCGCCGGTGGTGAGATCGCCGAGGAGCGGGCCCGCATCGTGATCGGTGCCGACGGCACCAACTCGTTCGTCGCCAACGCTGTCGGCGCCGAGACCTACACGAAGGTCGCGGCCGAGTGCTTCATCTACTACAGCTACTTCAGCGGCCTGTCGGTGTCGGAGTTCCACAGCCGGATCGGCGACAAGCAGCAGATCGGCATCTGGCCGACCCACAACGACCAGACCCTCGTGGCGGTCATGCGCAAGATCGACACCTACGCTGATTTCCGTGCCGACGTCGAGGCCAACTTCGTGAAGGTCGCTCGCGAGATCCTGCCCGAGTTCGCCGAGGAACTGGTCACCAAGGGCAAGCGCGAGGAGCGTTTCACCCCGATGCGGTACCCGGACAACTACCGCCGCCAGTCGCACGGCGAAGGCTGGGCGCTGGTCGGGGACGCGGGGTACCACAAGGACCCGTTCACCGGGCTCGGCATCTCCGACGCGTTCGATTACGCGGCGCTGCTGGCCGAGCGGGTGCACGAGGGTCTGAGCGATCAGCGACCGATGGCCGAGGCGCTCGCCGATTACCAGCGCGAGCGTGACGAGAAATCGCAGTCGAGTTTCGAGTTCACCTGCACGATTTCCACGCTGGAACTGACTCCGCAATTGCTGGCCGTTTTCCGTGCGCTGGAAAAGAACGAAGAATATGCCACGGACTTCTATGCGATGGTCGGCGGCGGAATGACCGGCGAGGAATTCTTCGCGCCGGAACGCATCGCGAAATTGCTCGGTGCCAACGTATGAGCTGATGGTGCTCGGTGACAGTTTCGCGGAGGGGCGCGGCGGTTCGGTCAACGCCGACGGCTCCTTCGCGGGATTTGTCGCGCACGTCGAGCACCTGCTCGGAATTTCCGGCGCGATACTGAACCTCGGCTCCTACGGGGCCACCACCCAGGATGTCGTCGACCGGCAACTGCCGATCGCCCTGGCCGCCGATGCTGCGCTGATCGGCGTGATCGTGGGCGGAAACGACCTGGTCACCGACTACGACCCGGATCGCTTCCGCCGCAACCTGCGTCATATCTATGCCGGGCTGGCGCGCCCGGATCGGCTGGTGTTCACCACGAACTGGCCGAATATCCCGGACCGCCTGCCCGGCCTGCCCGAATCCGTCCGCACGGTGTTGCGGTCGCGATTCGCGCAAGCCAACGACTATCTCGACGACCTCGTCCACGAGTTCGATCTCGTGCGACTCGATTTGGTGAACGCACCCATCACCGCGGACCCGGTCATGTGGTCCCCGGACGGCATGCATCCGAGCCCGGCGGGCCATCAGCTCATCGGTACGGCGATGGCCGACCTCATCGACGAGGTCCGGACTGTGCGAGTTTCGCAACTCTGAGCAGAAGACAAGGGATAGCAACCATGAACGACCACCTTCGGCACTCCGAAGACCCGGCCATGACGCGGCGACTAGCCGACAATCCGATCGCGATCGTCGGACTGAGCGGCCTGTTCCCCATGGCCGCCAACTTCCGTGACTTCTGGCAGAACGTCGTCGACGCCGCGGACTGCATGTCCGACGTGCCGGCCACGCACTGGAACCTCGACGACTACTACGACGCCGACCCGACGGCGCCCGACAAGACCTATTGCCGCCGTGGCGGTTTCGTGCCCGAGATGCCGTTCAGCGTCACCGAGTTCGGGCTGCCGCCCAATCAGCTCGAGGTCACCACGGTCGTGCAGCTGCTGAGCCTGCTCGTCGCCCGTGACGTGCTCGCCGACGCGGGCGCCGTCGGGTCGGACTGGTACCGGCCCGAGCGCACCGGTGTGGTTCTCGGCGTCGCCGGACCGACGACACTGTCGCACCCACTGGCGGCCCGTCTGTCGACGCCGGTGCTCAAGGAGGTCATCCGCAGTTGTGGGCTGACCCAGGCCGACGCCGAACAGATCGCGCAGAAGTACGCCGACGCCTTCCCGTCGTGGGAGGAGAACTCGTTCCCCGGTCTGCTGGGCAATGTGATCGCGGGCCGGGTCGCCAACCGCCTCGACCTCGGCGGCATGAACTGCACCGTCGACGCGGCGTGCGCGAGCTCGCTGTCGGCGGTCCACGTCGCGATCAGCGAGCTGGTGTCCGGTCGCGCCGACATGATGATCACCGGTGGCTGTGACACCGAGAACTCGATCTTCGGTTACCTGTGCTTCAGCAAGGTCGGGGCGCTGTCGCGGTCCGGTGTCATCAAGCCGCTCGACGAGAGTGCCGACGGCACCCTGGTCGGCGAGGGCATCGGCATGATCGCCCTCAAGCGCCTTGCCGACGCCGAGCGCGACGGTGACCGGGTGTACGCGGTGATCAAGGGCATCGGATCGTCGAGCGACGGGCGGTTCAAGAGCATCTACGCCCCGCGCGCCGAAGGTCAGCAGGCCGCCCTGCACCGCGCCTACGAGGACGCGGACTGCTCGCCCGCCACGATCGGGCTGTTCGAGGCACATGCCACCGGCACCCGCGTCGGCGATCAGACCGAACTCGCCGCCTTGAACGCGGTGCTGCGCGAGGCCACCGACGAGACCGGGTACGCCGCGATCGGCAGCGTGAAATCCCAGATCGGGCACACCAAGGGCGCCGCCGGTGCGGCCAGCCTGATCAAGCTGGCGCTGGCGTTGCACCACAAGGTGCTGCCGCCGACGATCAATGTCACCGCGCCGAACAAGGCGCTCGACGACTCCTCGCCGCTCTACATCAACACCAGGACCCGGCCGTGGATCCGCGATCCGCACCGGCCGCAGCGCCGTGCGGCGGCGTCGGCGATGGGCTTCGGCGGCACCAACTTTCACGCGATCCTCGAGGAAGCCGGCGACGACCGCGGGCACGCGCTCACCATGCACCGCACCGCGCGAGTCCACCTGTGGCACGCCGCCTCGACAACCGAGTTGGCGAGCTTGCTGAGCTCGGACGCCGCCCCGAACGGTGACGCCGGGATTCCGGCCGAGCACGCGCGCGTCGGGTTCGTGGCGCGCGACGACGAGGAAGCATCGGCACTGCGCGCACTGGCGGTGACCGAACTCGCCGGTGACGCCGACGAATGGACGCATCCGCGCGGCATCGTCTTCCGCCGGCGCGCCATGCCCGATCTGAAGATCGGCGCGCTGTTCGCCGGTCAGGGCAGCCAATACGTGGACATGGGCCTGGCCGCGGTGCTGAACAACCCCACCGTCGCCACCGCCTTCGACGAGGCCAACGCCGTGTTCGCCGACGCCGCCCGGCCGCCGGCCTCGGTGGTGTTCCCGGCGCCGGTGTTCGACCCCGAGCTGCGCAACGCCCAGGAGGCGACGTTGCGGCGCACCGAGTTCGCGCAGCCCGCGATCGCGGCGTTGTCGGTGGGCCAGTACCGGTTCCTGTCCGAGCGCGGCCTCACGTGCGAAGGGTTCATGGGCCACAGCTTCGGCGAGCTGACCGCGCTGTGGGCGGCGGGTTCGCTGGACACCGTCGACTACTTCACCCTTGCCAGGGCACGCGGTGCGGCGATGGCGATCGACACCGACACCGATGCGGGCACCATGGCGGCGGTACAGGCCGACCGTGAACAGGTCAGCGCGATCCTCGCCGATCATCCCGATGTGAGCGTGTGCAACCACAACGCACCCGATCAGGTGGTGGTCGGCGGCGGCACCGCGGCTGTCGCGGAGTTCGTCGCGGCGGGCCGGGCACAGGGACTGACCGTGCGCGAGCTGCCGGTAGCGGGCGCGTTCCACACCCGCTACGTCGCCCACGCGGTCGAGCCGTTCAAGGCCGCGGTGAAGAGCGTCGCCATTCGCGCCCCCAAGACCAAGATCTACGCGAATTCCCGGGACGCCGAATACGGTGCGCGGGTCGCGACCAACCGTCGCGTGCTCACCGAGCAGTTGCTCGAAACCGTCGAGTTCGTGGCAGGTCTGCGGGCCATGCAGGCCGACGGCTGCAACGTGTTCGTCGAGTTCGGCCCGAAGGCCACGCTCACCTCGCTCGTGCGCCGGACGCTCGGCGCCGAGGTGATCGCCCTGTCCACCGATCAGGGCCCGACCGGCGACAGCGACGTGGCGCTCAAGAAGGCGGCGCTGCAACTGGCGGTGCTCGGTGCGCCCATCGTCGACATCCACCGCCACGACGCCGCACCGTTCGCGGTGCCGGAGGCGCCCGGCATGGTCGTGCGGCTCAACGGCCGCGATTTCGTGCCGGAATCCCGGAAAGACCTCTACCGCAAGGGAATCGAGGAGCAGCTCGTGTTGGAAGCCGTCACGCAGGCGCGAGAGGCCGCCGAAGCCGAGGCCGCGGCACAGGCGCAGGTGGCCGCGCGAGCGCATACCGCCGAGCGGGAGCGCCTCACCACCGAGGCCTACGCCGCCGGTCGGAACGAGGCCGCGCGGACACCCGCCGTCACTCGGGAACTGGTGAGCGCCGAAGCTCCGGCCGCCGCGCCGGTCCGGGCGGAGTCGACCATCGGGCATCAGCCCGCGACCGGATACGACGTGGCTGCCCAGCAGCACCTCGACATCCACAGCCGGTACGCGCAGGGTCAACTCGAGGTCGCCGAAGGGCTGGTCTCGGTTCTGCGCGACGCCCAGCGCACCGGTGGCGTCGATGACCGCCTGCACGAGACCGTGCACGCGATCAAGGAACAGAGCCTGGCGATCGGCCGGACCCATGTCCAGGTCAACGAGATCCTCGCCTCGCTGTCCGGCCTCGAACTCGGGTCCCCGGCGCCGACCGTCGATACCGCGAGCACGAACGGGACGAACGGCTTCCACGCCGAACTCCCCACCGGCAACGGGAACGGCAGTCACACCTCCGCGGCGACGCTGCTCGACCACCGGACAGTCGCTGAGCCCTCGGCGCCGAACGCTGTGGCGACTCCCGAACCACAGCCGACACGAGCAGCGGATGTTGCCACGGCGCGCCGGACAGCCGACATCGAGCCCGCTCCCCAGGCCGCGATGCCCGCCGCCGTCACGGTGAGCGAGGCCCCCGCGCTCGATGCCGACGCGGTGTGGTCGGTGTTGTCGCAGGTGGTGTCGGACAAGACCGGCTACCCGACCGACATGCTGGCGTTGTCGCTGGATCTGGAAGCGGACCTCGGGGTGGATTCGATCAAGCGGGTTCAGATCATGGGTGCGGTCGGTGAGCGTATCGAGGGTGTGCCTGCCGTGGGCCCGGAGCAGGTCGCGGAATTGCGCACGCTCAGCGATATCGTGAACTTCGTCGCCGCATCGGTGGTTTCGGTTCCGGGTGCCGCTTCGGCGCCGACCGGCCCCGCGCTCGATGCCGACGCGGTGTGGTCGGTGTTGTCGCAGGTCGTTTCGGAGAAGACCGGCTATCCGACGGAGATGCTGGCGTTGTCGCTGGATCTGGAGGCCGATCTCGGGGTGGATTCGATCAAGCGGGTTCAGATCATGGGTGCGGTCGGTGAGCGTATCGATGGTGTGCCCGCGGTCGGTCCGGAGCAGGTCGCGGAACTGCGGACCCTGAACGACATCGTGGACTTCGTTGCCGCGTCGGTGGTTTCGGCACCTGTAGCGCCTGCGACCGAATCGGCGGTCGATGCCGACGCGGTGTGGTCGGTGTTGGTGCAGGTCGTCTCGGAGAAGACCGGCTATCCGACGGAGATGCTGGCGTTGTCGCTGGATCTGGAAGCCGATCTCGGGGTGGATTCGATCAAGCGGGTTCAGATCATGGGTGCGGTCGCTGAGCGTATCGACGGTGTGCCCGCGGTCGGCCCGGAGCAGGTCGCGGAATTGCGTACCCTGAACGACATCGTCGATTTCGTCGCCGGCTCCGCCGCTCCCGCCGCAACCCCGGCTGTCCCCACGGTCGGTGGCGGGTCGGAAGCCGCCGGTGCACACGGGTTTCAGCCGGGATCCAGCCAGGACGGGATCGAAGACGATCCGGTGCTGCTGCGGATCGTGCCGGTCGCACTTCCCGACATCGACCGCCTTTCCCAGCCCTACGCCGCGGAGCGGACGGCCCTGATCCTCGACCACGGTGACACCACCGCGGCGACTCTCGCGACCGGCCTCGAACAGCAGGGCTGGACCGTGCACACGGCCGCCGTCGCGGCCCGCGACGATGCCGGCGTAGCCGCATGGGACGGCGCCACCGTGCGGGGGGCGATCGAGTCCGCGCTGAAAGATGTCGCGCGGCTGGATCTGTGCCTGACCGTTCTGCCCGCGGACAGCCAGTGGCTGGTGGGCGGTCATCGGCTCGCCGATACCATCCACACCGCCACGCTGGTGCACGACCGCCTGGTCGCGACCGCCGAAGCCGGGACACGGGCGGCGTTCGTGACGCTCACCCGCATCGACGGCGTGCTCGGCCACCGCGGTGAACGAGCGGCCGCCGCCGCCGTTGTCGGCGGGGTCAGCGGTCTGGTGAAGACCCTCGCGCAGGAAGCGCCCGGGCTGTTCTGCCGGGCATTGGATCTCTCGCCGCAACTGACCGACGAGGCACTGATCGTCTCCTTCCTCGCCGAGCTCGACGACGCCGCGATCGACGCTCGCGAAGTCGGGGTCGACGCCGAGCACACCCGCTGGACACTGCGCCCGCAGGCAGTCGACAGCACGGCCACGGCCACCGAACTCGCCCTCACCACCGACGATGTTCTCGTTGTCACCGGTGGCGCACGGGGAGTGACCGCGCGGTGTGTTCGTGAACTGGCTGCTCGCAAGCCGTGCGAGTTCCTCTTGCTCGGCCGCACTGAACTCGAGGACGAGCCGGAGTGGGCGGCAGGTGTCGCCGACGACGCGCTCAAGGCTGCCGCCATCGCCGCCGTGCGCGCCGCGGGTGAGCAGCCGACGCCCAAGCAGGTCGACCGCCTCACCCGAAACCTGCTGGCACAGCGCGAGATCCGCGCGACCATCGACGCGGTGGCCGAGACCGGCGCACGGGTGCGCTACCTCGCGGTCGACATCACCGACGCCGACGCCACCGAGCGGGCACTCGCGCCGGACGCGGGCCGGATCACCGGCATCGTGCACGGGGCAGGCGCCCTCGCGGATTCCCTGCTCCCCGCCAAGACGGCCGACGACATCCGTCTCGTCCTCGCGACCAAGCTGGACGGGCTGTACAACGTGGTCACCGCCTTGCGCGAGGCCACGCTCGGACACCTCATCCTGTTCGGGTCGGTGGCCGGGGTGTACGGCAATCCGGGTCAGGCCGACTACGCGGTCGCCAACGAAGCCCTCAACCGGGCGGCGGTCAGCTGGCGACGGCAAGGTCTGGCCGGACACGTCACCACCGTCAACTGGGGTGCGTGGGACGGCGGCATGGTGACTCCGCAGTTGCGCGAAGTCTTCCTCGCCCGCGGTGTCGCGCTGCTCGGGATGGACGCCGGAGCCCGGATGTTCGCCGAACAGTTCGCCCCCGGTCGCGCCGACGACGTGTCGGTGCTGGTCGGTCCCGCGGCACCGCTGGCCACGGCCGTGACCCTCACCCCGACAAGCTCTTTCACCACGCACCGTGATCTCGCGCCGCTGGCCGGCGATGCGGTGATCGGTGATCATCGAGTCGGCAAGTTCCCGGTGTTCCCGGCGGCCGCCGGACTCGGCTGGGCGATCAATGTGCTCGAGCGCGCCAACCCGGGCCTGCGGGTGGTGGAATGCACCGGCTTCGAGGTACTGCGGGGCATCGTCTACGACGGCAAGGACGAACGCTCCTACCGGCTCGAGGCGCAGGCGGGGATCGTCGTCGACGATCGCCTGAGCGTCACGGTCTGGATCCGCAGCGACGAACCGGGCAAGACACTGGCGCCGTCGCACTTCACCGGCACCTTCCTCCTCGCCGCTGAAACATGGCCCGCCCCCGTCGTTTCCGAATGGCCGGGCTACGCGATCGGTGTGGGACCGGAGAACGGGCTCGACGTCTACCGTGCCGCGGACCTGTTCCACGGGCCGCTGCTGCAGGGCGTGCGCCGCATCCTGGAACGAGCCGACCGCCGCCTCGTCGTGGAAGGCAAGCTCCCCGACGCTCGCCTCGGCACCGGCAACTACGCGGGGGCACTGCACAGTCCGGTGCTGGCCGACGTCGCGATCCAGGCCGGCGCGTTGCTCGGTGTGTGGTTCATGAACTCGGCCTGCCTGCCGCTGTCGATCGGGCGTATCGAGTACTTCGCCCCCCTGCCCGACGACAGTTCGTTCGTGCTGGTGGTCGACGACCTGCGTGCCAACGCGACCGGCACCGAGGTCACCGTGACCGTCACGGCGTGTGATCCGAACGGCACTGTGCTGCAGCGCTACTCCGATCTCGCCGTGATCGCCACCCCGGAGATGACCGAGAAGTTCGCCGAGGCCGTGCGGTTGCGCGAGCAGCGCGCGTGAGCATCGTCGATGTGAGGAATGGAGATCCGATGACCATCACACCACTGGACACCCTCGACTTCGACGGTGAGCCCTTCGACGTCCTCGCCTGGTCGCTGGCACTGGAGCCGGCCGTCAGCCCCGCCCCCCGATCGTCATCCACAGCGCCGGAGGCCCCGGCGCCCAGCTCGGCGGTGCCCGCGGTGCGACACACCACCGCACCGGCGCAGTCGGCCACCGCACCGGCGCCATCGGCCACTGTGCCGGTGGCGGCGGGCGGTACACCCGCCGACCCCATTTCCGCCCTCCTGCACGAGGTCCGCTCCGAGCTGGTGGCGGCGCACTTGTCGGCGATGGACGTGCAGACCGCATTGCAGCGGCGCGCGCTCGCGAGCCTCGGTCGCGGCGAGCACATCGCCCGGACCGACACGGAAATCACTCCCGAGTCGCCCACCTGGGCGGAACAGTCCTTCGCGGTGATGGTGGACTACACGCCGGCAACCGGTCTGGCGGTCTCCGCGGCGCCCGGGCACCCGGTGGTCTTCGAGCTGCCTGCGCCCGCGACCACCATGAACGCCTTCAAGTTCCTCGCCCGCACGCCGATCACCACGCTGAACGGCGCCGACCTCGCGGCGCTGGGCAGGGGCGAGATAGCCGCTGTCTTCGGTCCGGCCTACGACCAGGAAGGCGTCAACCCCGACATCCGGCTGACCGACGGCACCCACGCCACCCTCACCGAGGTGCTCGAGATCGCCGGACGTGAAGGGCCATGGGCCAGAGGGCGATTGCGCGCCACCTGCCGCGTCGACGGCCCCGATCCGGTCACCGCGGCAACCGAGCTCACCTGGCAGGCCGCCCAGGTCTTCGCGGTGCGCGCGGGCTTGCAGCTGTGCCTGGCCGGGGCCCGATTCCAGGCGGGCGAACCCTTCGAGGTGACTGTGTCCGCGCCGATGACAGGCCCCGTCGAGCTGATCGCCGACGTGGTCCAGATCGACCTGCTCCCGCGTCCCTGGCTCCGGATCAACGCCGAGATCCGGTGTGCGGGCGCAGTGGTGGCGCGCGTGCACGGCCTCACCCTCGAGGTCGCGGAGGAATCGGGTCTGCCGATCGGTCCCGAGGCCGGCGGTGAGATTCCCCGATTCCTCGGCCGCCGCAACGCCTTCGGTCAGCGTGCGCTGCTCGGCGAATTCCACATGACCCACAGCGCCCGCGGTGATCTCGGCATCGCGCTCGGCCCGGAGTTCTCGGCCTACGCCGGCCGCAGGGCCACCCGCATGCCCAACCACGGACTCCAGCTCTGCGACCGCGTGATGGCCGTCGACGGCCGACGCGGACAGCTCGACGCGGGCAGCTCGCACACCGAGTACGACTCGCCCGCCGATTCCTGGTACTACCTCGAGTCGGCCGATGCCTCCATGCCCAACGTCGTCTACATGGAGACCTCGCTGCAATCGGCGCTGCTGCTCGGCTACTTCCTCGGCGCGACCCTCACCTCGCCCGGGGAGGATTTCAGCCTGCGCAATCTCGACGGCTCCGCGACCGTCCTGCGCGAAGTCGACTTGCGGGACAAGACGATTCAGCAGACGAGCAGGCTGACCGACACCACCGTCCTGGTCGGCGTCGTGTTGCAGACGTTCTCCTACGAACTCTCGGTGGACGGTGAACCGTTCTACGCGGGGCAGTCGCTGTTCGGGTTCTTCAACGCCCCGGCGTTGGCGAACCAGAACGGACTCGACAACGGCGAGCTCGTGCCGACCTGGCTCGACAGCCAGGACCGACGTCCCGACGTCCGCGTGATCGACGTGGCGGCCAGACGCGCGGCGGGTACCGGCATGCCGTGCGCGGTCGGGCATCTGGCGATGCTCGACCGCATCGAGACCGTCGACAGCGCGGGCACCTACGGGCTCGGCTACCTGCGTGCCACCCGTCCGGTCGCCGCCGACGACTGGTTCTTCGGCTACCACTTCTACCTCGACCCGGTGATGCCGGGCTCGCTCGGGGTCGAGGCGGTGATCCAGGCGATGCAGGAGTGGACGGTCGACTCCGGTCTCGCCGCCGAGCTGGTCGCGCCGGAATTCGTCCTCCCGGTCGGGGTGTCGCTGTCGTGGCGGTATCGCGGGCAGATCCTGGCGAGCGACGAGCTGATGACCCTCGAGGTGCACATCAAGAGCGTCGAACGGCGACCCGGCCGGATCCGGGTGATCGCCGACGCGAGCGTCTGGAAACCGAGCATGCGGATCTACGAACTCATCGATGTCGCCGTGGAGTTGCGCGATGCCGGCGCCCGACCCTGGTGAGGCGCCGGGGCATTCGGTGACCGTCACCGATGCCGCGCCGTCGTCGATTCGGTGGCTGCCGGTCCTGGTGCTCGCGCTCGGCGCGTTCTGCGCGGGGACCGACAACTACCTCGTCGCCGGGGTACTGGCGCCGATGGCGGCCGACCTGCGGGTCTCCATCACCGGTGCCGGGCTGTTCGTCACCGGCTACTCCCTGGCCTACGCCCTGGCCGCGCCCGTCGTGGTCACCGTGCTGCGGGTGCGCTCGCCCCGGCGGCTGCTGCTGGCCGCGACCGCGCTGTTCGCCGTCGTGAATCTGCTCGCGGCGGTGGCCTGGGCGCCGGGGGTGATGGCGGTGGCGCGCGTCGCGGCCGGGTGCGTCGCGGGGATCTATGTCCCCTTGGCAGCCGCGGCGGCGGCCGGCATGGCCACGGCGGATCGTCGCGGCCGGGCGCTGGCGGTGATCCTCGGCGGCATCTCGATCGCCACCGTGGCGGGCGTGCCGCTCGGGGTGTGGGTCGCCGGGTTGTCGTCGTGGCGGATGGCGTTCGTCGCCGTGGCCGTGGTGGCGCTGATCACCACTGTCGGTGTGGCACTGACGGTTCCGGCGGGCGAGGCCACACCCGTGGTGTCGCTGCGACAGCGGCTCGCACCCCTGCGGCACCCACCGGTGTGGCTGGGGCTCGCGGTGACGATCTCGGCGATGACCGCCGGATTGATGATGTTCACCTATCTGGGCCCGATCTTCGTCGACGCCCAGGGGGTGGGCGCGGGCCATGTCGGCACGTTGATCATGGCGCACGGCGTCGGGGCGATCGTCGGTCTGTGGGGCGGGAGCATGCTGGTCGACCGATTCGGTGCCCGGCCGGTCCTGCTCGGCGCGTTGACACTGTTCACCGTGAACCTGACGTGGCAGCCGATCGCCGCGCAGACCCTGGCGACCACCGTCGCCTTCGTCACGATGTGGGGTGTGGTCGGCTGGGCGTTCCTGCCCGCGCAGCAGCACAGCATGATCGCCGACGCGAGCCCGGAGCAGGCGCCGATGCTCTTGTCGCTCAACGGGTCGGCGTTGTATCTCGGCGCCGCACTCGGCTCGGCGATCGGCGGGGCCGTCATCGCGATCTTCGGGGCCGATCGCATCTGGATGTTCGCTATCTGCTTCGGCGCGCTGAGTGTGGCGCTGTCGCTGGTCCGTCATAAACAATTCCGATCCGACGATCGGCAATTGTCACACGCCGTCGCCGACCGTTGAACCCCGGTTACGGTAATAATGTTGCGCCCGGTTTCTATACCGCCTGAGGTGAATTGAGCAATGAATCCCGATCCGCGCAGAAAAACGATCAGTAGTCCCTATATTCATAGACTGCAACGACGTCACTTCCTGCTGTTCGATATTCTCCCGATCATCGGCACCGTCGTAGCTTTCGCCTTCCTGCTGGTCCGGCCCTTCGGTGTGCTGGAATTCGCCCTGCTCTTCGGGATGTGGCTGCTCACCGGGCTCGGCGTCACGGTCGGCTATCACCGGCTGTTCACCCACCGCACGTTCAAAGCGGCGCCGTGGGTGACGTGGGTGCTCGCGATCCTCGGCTCGATGGCGGGCCAGGGCCCGGTCATCTCCTGGGTCGCGCTGCACCGGCGCCACCACGAGTACAGCGATCGCGAAGGCGACCCGCACTCACCCAACCTCGCCGGTGACGGCCTGCGCGGAGCCCTGCGTGGCCTGGCCCACTCGCATTTCCTGTGGATGCGCCGCCACGAGTACCCGAACGTGGTGCACTACGCGCCCGATCTGATCAAGGACCGTGGCCTGGTCCGCATCGCCCGCCTCTACTACTACTGGGTGGCGCTCGGGCTGCTGATCCCGACGGTGATCGGCGGTCTGGTCTCGATGAGCTGGACCGGCGCGGTCGCCGGCCTGCTCTGGGGCGGACTGGTACGCATCTTCGTTCTCGAGCACATCGTGTGGGCGATCAATTCGTTCCTGCACATGTTCGGCACCCGTCGGTACGAATCCCGCGAGAACAGCCACAACGGTGGTGTATTCGCCCTGGCGACACTGGGGGAGTCGTGGCACAACAATCACCACGCGTTTCCGGAGTCGCCCTCTTTCGGGTTGGATTGGTATCGACTCGACCCCGGTTTCTGGCTCATCCGAACACTGGCGTTCTGTGGTCTCGCCTGGGACCTGAAAATGCCCTCCGCCGAACGCATGGCAGCCAAGCGAATCTAAGGAATTCTCACCATGGATACGAGTAAAGAAGCCATTGTCACCTGGTGCCAGGAATACCTCGCGAGTCTGCTCGAGGTACCGGCCGCCACCATCGACCCGGCCACCGATTTCGACCGCCTCGGCATCGACTCGGCCCTGGCCGTGGCGCTGCTGATCGAAGTCGAGGACCGCTACGGCGTCGATCTGGCGCCCGAGGACCTGTTCGACAACCCGAACCTCGACGCCGTCGCTGCCTACCTGCACGAGCAGAGCCGGCGGAGTGTGGGGTAGCGATGTCGGTGCATATCGAGCGGTCCGTCGCGGCCGCCGCAGCGATCCGCCACCACTACGACGCGGGTAACGACTTCTATCGCCTCTGGCTCGACGAGTCGCTGTCCTACTCCTGCGCCCTGCGCGAAAACCCCGACGACACACTGGAAATCGCCCAGGATCGCAAACTGCGATACCACCTGGACGCGATCGACGCCGAGCACGCCACCTCGGTCCTCGACATCGGCTGCGGGTGGGGCGCGATCCTCGAACGCTCGGCAAAAGCCGGGGTCGCCCGGTCCGTCGGGCTCACGCTCAGCCCCGAGCAGGCCGAGTTCGTCCGCTCGCGCGCCTACCCCGGCGTCGAGGTGCGGACCGAGAGCTGGGTGCACTACGAGCCGGACACCCGATTCGACGGCATCATCTCGATCGGCGCCTTCGAGCACTTCGCCACCCCCGACGACTCGCCGGAACAGAAGATCGGCGTGTACCGGGACTTCTTCACTCGCTGCCGGGACTGGCTCGAGCCCGACGGCACGCTGTCGTTGCAGACGATCGCCTACGCGAACATGTCCCGCGATCAGGCCAGCGTCTTCATGCAGCAGGAGATCTTCCCCGACGCCGACCTGCCGACCCTGGCCGAGATCACCGCCGCGGCAGAGGGACTGTTCGAGGTGCGTTCGATCAGCAACGGTCGTCTCGACTACGCCTGGACGTGTGAGCAGTGGGCGCGCAGGCTGCGCGCGAACCGTGCCGAGGCCACCGAGCTCGTCGGCGCCGACGTGGTCGCGCGTTACGCGCGCTACCTGAAACTGTCGGCGCTCGGTTTCCGGATGGGCAAGATCGGCCTGCTGCGATTGGTGTTGGTGCCCTATCGCAGCGGATTCTTCACCGACCATCCGGTGCGGTCGGCATGACCACGCAGTCGTCCGATCCCGTCGCGCCCGCCCGGACCCGGGTGCGGTTCAACCCGTTCAGCGCCGAATTCCGGCACGACCCGTACCCGATCTACCAGCAGTTGCGTGAGGTCGAACCGGTGCACCGCACGCTCGGCATGTGGGTGCTCACCCGGCACGCCGAGGCTCGCGGCGTACTGCACGATCGCTCGTTCAGCGCCGGGCTGATCCCCAGCCTGGTGACCCGGCAGGCCGAGCGGCTCGGCCATTGCAGCGTCGAGCAGATCGAACGTCTCGGGCGTAAGTCGTTGGTGTTCACCGACAATCCCGATCACGCGCGCCTGCGCGGACTGGTGAACCGGGTGTTCACCGCCCGGTCGGTGGAATCGCTGCGACCGCTGGTGACCCGGGTCGCCGGCGACCTGATGGAGCGGGCCTGGCGCGACGGTGGCTTCGATGTGATCGCCGATCTGGCCGCGCCGCTGCCGGTCGCGGTGCTGTGTGAGTGGATGGACCTGCCCGAGGAGTTGCGCGGCCGAGTCGGGCCGTGGACCCACGACATCCGATTCCTGCTCGAACCCGGGATGATGAAAGCCGGGGACTTCGAGCGGGTCTGCGCGGTGGTCGAGGAGTTCGCCGCCGCCATCGACGCGGTGTTGGCGCAGCGACGAGCCCGGCCTGGCACCGATCTGATCAGCCAGTTGCTCGCCGCGCGGACCGGGGGCGGGGATGTGCTGTCCGACGAGGAGTTGGTGTTCGTCTGCATCATGTGCTTCGTCGCGGGCAACGAAACCACCAAATCGCTGATCGGCAACGGCACACTCGCCCTGCTGCGCAATCCCGAGCAGGCGGCGCTGCTGCGTCGCGGACCGGAGTCGGTCGAGGCGGCGGTCACCGAGGCACTGCGCTACGACCCGCCGCTGCAGTTGACCAAACGCCTGGCCACCCGCGATATCCAGCTCGACGGGGCCAGGATCTCGGCGGGCGAGCAGATCCTGGTGTGCCTCGGCGCGGCCAACCGCGACCCCGACGTCTTCACCCGGCCCGACGAGTTCGACCTGACCCGCACCGGCGGTGGACATCTGGGCTTCGGCCACGGTATGCACGGTTGTCTCGGCGGATTGCTCGCCGAACTACAGGCTCAGGTCGCCTTCGAGTACCTGTTCGTCCGCTCGCAGTACCTGGAATCACGGTCGGCGGAACTCGAGTGGCAGGACCACAGTTTCATCGTGCGCGGTCTGAAGAGCCTTCCCGTCGATGTGCGGCGGGCATCATGACCGGCACCGGACTGGTCAAATCGTGGTTGCGCAGTGACACCGCGCCCGCGGCGGTACGACTGGTGTGCATTCCGCACGCGGGCGCCGGGGCGTCGTCGTTCAACCGCTGGCCCGACCTGTTCGGCCCCGAGATCGGGGTGGTCCGCGTCCAGCTCCCCGGCCGCGAGGACGTCGCGCAGCAGCCGCCGCTGCGCCGGGTCGGCGACGCGGTCGACGAATTGACCGGCCAGATAACACAATCGGGTGAAACGCCGGTGGCGATCTACGGCCACAGCATGGGCGCGCTGATCGCCTATGAACTGGCTCGCGCGCTGACCCTCGCTGATCGGCCACCGATCCACCTGTTCGTGTCCGGTCGCCGCGCACCGCACCTGGCGGCGAGTCGTGCGGTCCTGCATCGCCTGCCCGACGACGACTTCGCCGACGCGATGGCCGCGATGGGGGCGTGGGGCGCGGCGGGCCGCAGCGCGAGCTTCCTGCGGTACGCGCTGCCGCTGACGCGGGCGGACTTGGAGTTGTCGGAGGAGTACAGCCACCGGTCGCAGCCCCGGCTCAGCTGCCCGATCACGACCTTCTACGGCACCGAGGACCCGATCGCCGATCCGGAGGAAGTGTGGGCCTGGGGCACGCTGACCGACGGTCCGTTCGCCACGCACGAGTTCACCGGTGATCACCTGTTCCACCATCGACACCGCGCGGCGATCGCGGCGATCATGACCGCCGCCCTGACCTGAGGACCGACGTGCAGCTTCTTCCCGACATCCTCGCGCGCCGCGCCGTCGACGAGCCGGACCGCATCGCCTACATCTTCCTCGACGACAACGGTGCCGAGCACACCACCACGACCTATCGCGAACTCCACGACGCGGCGATGGCGGTGGCGAGCCTGCTGCGCGCGCGGTGCGAGCCGGGCGATCGCGCCCTGCTCGTCTTCGGGCAGTCCGTCGAGTTCATCACCGCCTACTTCGGCTGCCTCTACGCGAACATCGTGGCGGTGCCGGTGAATCCGCCGCGTCGCGGCAAGGTGCAGGACTCGACCCGCGCTGTCGTCGCCGACTGCGCGCCCACGGCCGTGCTGACGATCGGCGCGGTGCTCGAGCCCCTGCGATCGGTGCTCGAGCCGGTGTGCACGGCTCGGCAGTGGCTGGCCGTCGACGAATTGCCCACGGCGGAAAACGCTTTCGCGCCGGAGGTACTCGATCCGGATTCCGTGGCGTTCCTCCAGTACACCTCCGGGTCGACCTCCGCGCCCAAGGGCGTGATGGTCACGCATCGAAACCTGGTGGCCAACGAGGAGATGATCCGGCACAGTTTCGGCCACGACCGTGAATCCACCGTCGTCGGCTGGGCGCCCTTCTTCCATGACCAGGGCCTGATCGGGAATGTGCTGCAACCGGTGTATGTGGGCGCCACGTGTATCCAGATGTCGCCCACCACGTTCATCCGGCGGCCGCTGCGGTGGCTGGAGGCCATCTCACGCTATCGCGCGCACACCAGCGGCGGCCCGAACTTCGCCTTCGATGCCTGTGTCGCGCGCGCGGCGGCGGGCGAGCTGCCCGATCTCGACCTGAGTTCCTGGAAGGTCGCCTTCAACGGCGCCGAACCGATCCGCGCCGAGACCCTGGACAGGTTCGCGAAAACCTTTGCCCCACTGGGTTTTAGCGCCCAATCGGTCTTCCCGTGCTACGGGCTCGCGGAAGCCACCCTGCTGGTGTCGGCCAGTGGGAAAGGTCGCGGTCCGCGATTGCTGGACGCCGATATCGACGCGCTCGCCGACCGGCGCTACGTCGCGGCCACCGCGGATCAGGGGCGCACGCTCGTCGGCTCGGGTGTGGTGCTGCCGGGTGAGTCGCTGCGCATCGTCGACCCGGAGACGGGCGAGCCCTGCCCGCCGGATCGGGCAGGCGAGATCTGGGTGGCGGGTGACCATGTGGCCCAGGGCTATCGGGGCCTGCCGGAGATGAGCGCCGCGACCTTCCAGGCTCGCATCGCCGACGATGCCGAGCGCGCCTACCTGCGCACGGGCGACCTCGGCCTGATCGTCGACGACGAACTGTATGTGGTGGGCCGGCTCAAGGACATGATCATCATCCGGGGCCGCAACTACTACCCGCACGACATCGAGCACACCGTGGCCCGCGCGCACCCGGCGCTGCGACCCGGCAGCGGCGCGGCGTTCGCGGTACCGGGGCGCGACGGCGAGAAGCTGGTCGTCGTCCAGGAGCTCGAGCGCGACGCCGATGCCGATGCCGATGCCGACGACATCGTGGGGGCCATCCGGGCCGCGGTGACGCAGGAGCACGAACTCGCCGTGGCGGATGTGGTGCTCGCCGCGCCGAACACCGTGCAGAAGACGAGCAGCGGAAAAATTATGCGAGCAGCAGCGAGAAAGCGGTACCTGGAATGAGCACCGAGACCTACGTCTTCGATCCCACCGCACCGGGATTCATCGACGACCCCTATCCGCACTACGCCCAGCTGCAGGCCGCGGGACCCGCGCAGCAACATCCGCTCGGGTTCTGGATCATCGCCCGGCACGCCGATGTGGCCGCGCTGCAGCGCTCGGCGCACTCGGTCGACGAGGCGCACCTGCGGCATCTGCCCGCGTGGAAGAGCGGCAGTGCCGAGGTCCGCAAGGAGAGCCGGGTGATGGGCGGGCTGTCGATGCTGGACCAGGACCCGCCCGACCACACCCGCCTGCGACGGCTGGTGTCGAAGGCCTTCACGCCGCGGGCCATCGAATCGCTGCAGCCGCGCGTCGAGGAACTCGTCGAAGAGGCACTGGTCCGGATCGCCGCCGCGGGCACCGCGGATGTCATCGCCGAACTGGCTTTTCCGCTGCCCTTCACCATCATCTCGGAAATGCTCGGTATCCCCGTCGGCGAGCACACCCGCCTGCGCGAGCTGACCGCGACCATCGTGCTGGTGTTCGAGCCGTTCGCGAGCGCCGAGACCCAGGACCGGATCAGAGCCGCCAACCAGGAACTGTTCGGCATGGTTCGTGAGCTGATCCGCTGGAAGCGCGCCACCCCCGGCGACGACCTGCTCTCCGCGTTGATCAGCGCCGAGGACGACGGCGACATGCTCGGCGAGGACGAGCTGATCTCGCAGGTGATGTTCCTCTACATCGCGGGCCACGAGACCACGGTGACCCACCTCGGCAGCGGAATCCGCTCGCTGCTGCAGCATCCGGACCAGGCGCGGCGGCTGCGGAACGAGCCCGACCTGGCGGTGAGCGCCGTCGACGAGCTGATGCGCTTCGACACCCCGGTGCACCTGATGCGCCGGATCACCGTCACACCGTTGCGCGTCGGCGAGCACGAGATCCCGGCGGGCAGCTGGGTGATCGGCGCGCTGGCCGCCGCCAACCGGGACCCGGAATTCTGGGGCCCCGACGCCGACGAATTGCGTCTGGACCGGCCGAACGCGCACCAGAACGTCTCCCTCGGCGCGGGCATCCACCACTGCCTCGGCGCCGCCCTGGTCCGGATGGAAGCCCGGATCGTGTTCCCGCGCTTCGTGACCCGTTTTCCCGAGGCCGCGGTGGTCGACCAGACCTGGAACGGCCGGATCAACCTGCGCGGCCTCGCGACATTGACGGTCGCGGTGTAGGGCTCAGCTCGGCTGTTCGGCGGGTACCGAGAACCGCATGCCGGGTCGGCTCAGGTGTACGGGCCCGTCGAACTCCGCGGCCACGTCGTCGCGTCGAGCCTGCTGCCATTGCGGCTGCGCCGAGCCGAGATGGGTCAGTACCACCGAGCGCGCCCCCGCGGCCGCGGCGGCCCGCCCGACCTCGGTGGCGCACAGATGGCCGTGAGCTGTGTGATCCGGCTCGGCGAGGGTGGACTCGGCGAGAAAGATGTCGACATCGGCGGCGAGCGCGACGAGGTTGTCGTTCCAGCCGGTGTCGCCGGTGAACGCGATACTGCCGGTAGGGCTTTCGATCCGGATCCCGCAGGCGGGTTCGGTGTGCACCATGGGCACCAGTTCGATGCTGCAATCGGTGAGCGGGTAGGTAGCGCCGCGCTCGTACTCGATGACCTCATAGGCCAGGTCGAACGCCCGATTCAGGTCGGGGAAGGTCTTCACCGGGAACAGCGCGGCGAGCTGATCCAGTCTCGCGCGAGCGCCTTTCGGCACGAACAGCTTGATCCGGCGGTCCGGGGCGTCGGGGGCGCTGCGCATAGCCTGCTTGCCGATGGGCAGCACGTCGTAGCAGTGATCCAGATGCAGGTGGCTGATCACCACCGCGTCGAGCAGGCTCGCGTGCAGGTAGTTGCCGAGCATCACCGCGATCCCGGGACCACAGTCGAGCAGAATTCTCGACTGGCCGGTTTCGACCAGATAGCCCGAACTGGCTGCGCCGTCGGCGGGCATACCGGCTCGATTTCCGACGATTGTCAGGTGCATGCGACATACCTTTCGACACGGGAGTTTTCGTGCCGACGGTATCGATGAGAACGGCTGCCGCCGACTCGTATCGAATATTTCGATCCGTCCATCGTATTTCGCGATCGAATCGACGTATGAAGGGTTCTGACCTGCGCAAATAGTCGGAAGCTCCTTCGGGGAGAGCGGATTTCGGAATGGGGGATGCTCGGCACCGAATACCGTTGATCAATGTTTGGCAGCAGGTGCTGCGAAAAGTGAGAACGGGGATTGTGATGACCAACGGTGTGAGTTCTGCGATGGGCCGGGAATTGCCGCTGCGCGGTGCGGTGAACGCGCGCGATCTGGGTGGATTGCGCACGGTGGACGGGCGGCAGGTGCGTCGCTTGCGGGTGTTTCGGTCGGATCTGCTCACCCGGCTGGATGCCGGGGACGTGGCGTTTCTGCTCACCGACTGTGGACTTCGCACGGTCGTCGACCTGCGCGCGCCGGACGAGATCGTCACGGACGGAACGGGTGCGGTGGTCGATGCCGTCGCCGACTACCGGAACCTGCACGTCTACGGCGCGGACCGGGTGCGGCTCGACCTCACCGAGGTCTCGCCCGACGGGAGCATGTTCGACCGGTACTGCGAGTACCTCGAGCACAGCAGCGAGAACATCGCCGCCGTGCTGCGTCTGCTCTCGGTTCCGGGCCAACTGCCCGCGCTGATCCACTGCGCCGCGGGCAAGGATCGGACCGGGGTGGTGATCGCCCTACTGCTCGCGGTCGCCGGGGTACGCGCGGACGACATCATCGCCGACTACGCCGCGACCACCCCGAACATCGCCGCGCTACGGGCTCGCGACGGCCGGCCTGCCCGACCGGACGACGCGGCCGATCGGCTCCCCGCCTGGGTGTTCGCCGCCGACGCGATCACCATGCGCCAGTTCCTGACCCACCTGGACACCGAGCACGGTGGCCCCACCGCGTGGGCGACCCGTGCCGGTCTCGACCAGGCGACGCAACGGCAGCTCGCCGAGAACCTGCTCTGTGACTGAGGTCACAGAACGACGGCGATTCCGTCCCATTCTTCCCAGAACGTTTTCTAATGCTTGGGAAGTTCTTTACTATTAACCCGACTCTGTGTCTGGGGTCCGATCTCTTCGAGCAGTGCTGCAGATCCGCCGTTCGCTCGCAGCTCAGCATCAATTGCCAGTGCATGTTCGACCGATGAACCGGGAGCTCACCCGCCCCGGCGAAGGAGAATGATGACCGACAATGATCCGGGCACCACTTCGACCACTACCATCGCCACGGCGCGCCCGATGTCGTGTGCGTCTATGAAAGCTGTTCTCCAGCAAGATCTTCCAGCGTCACTCGTGGTCTTCCTCGTGGCCCTGCCGCTGTCGCTCGGCGTCGCACTGGCCTCCGGTGCGCCGGTGGTCGCCGGGCTCATCGCCGCCGCTGTCGGCGGGGTTGTCGCCGGGTTGCTCGGCGGCTCGAAGGTTCAGGTCAGCGGGCCGACGGCGAGTCTCGCCGTCGTCGTGGCGGGAGCCGTTCAGCAATTCGGTTGGGCTGCTATGTGTTTCATCACGGTCGGCGCGGGTGTCCTGCAGATTCTGTTCGGGCTCAGTCGGATCGCGCGCGCCGCGCTGGGCATCGCGCCGGTCGTGGTGCACGCGATGCTCGCCGGCATCGGAGTGGTGATCGCGCTGCAGCAGGTCCACGTCCTGCTCGGCGGAGCGACGGTCAGCTCGCCGTGGGCGAGCATCGTCGCGCTCCCGCATCAGGTGATGTCGGTGCAGAAGGGCGACCTGTTCGTCGGGCTGCTCGTGATCGCCGTACTGATCGGATGGCAGTATCTGCCGCGCCGGGTACGGGTGGTGCCCGGCCCGCTCGTCGCGGTGGTGGCGGCGACGGTGGTTTCGCTGGTGCTGCCGGTGACGGTGGAACGGGTGCGCCTCGACGGCTCACTGCTCGACGGCATCGGGTTGCCCGCGCTGCCGCACGGCGGGTGGCTGCCGATCGCGCTCACCATGCTCACCATCGCCCTCATCGCCAGTGTGGAGACGCTGCTCTCGGCCGTCGCGGTCGACAAATTGCGCCCCGATCAGCGCACCGACTTCGACCGGGAACTGCTCGGTCAAGGTGCGGCGAACATGGTCTCCGGCGTGCTGGGCGGCCTCCCGATCGCGGCGGTCATCGTGCGCAGCATCACCAACGCCAACGCGGGCGCCCGCAGCAGGGCGGCCACCGTGCTGCACGGTGGCTGGATCCTGGTGTTCGCGATCGTGCTGGTCGGCCTGGTCCGCCAGATTCCGACAGCGGCGCTGGCCGGGCTGCTGGTGCTGATCGGGGTGCAGCTGGTGAAGCTGGCGCACATCAAACGTGCCCGCCGCACCGGTGACATCTACGTCTACCTGGTCACCGTGATCGCCGTGGTCGCGCTGAACCTGTTGCAGGGCATGCTGATCGGACTGGTCGCCTCCTTCGCGCTGCTGCTGTGGCGGGTCGTGAAGTTCACCATCGCCGCGGCCCCGCGCGAGGACGGGACCTGGCTGGTGCGCATCGCGGGCACCTGCACTTTCCTGGCCGCGCCCCGGCTCACGTCCGAACTGGCGAAGGTGCCTGCGGGTGTGGACGTGACCGTCGAACTGAGCGTGGACTTCCTCGACCACGCGGCGTGCGAGTTGCTCTCGGAATGGGCCGACGCCCGTGAATCCGGCGGTAGCACCGTCGATTTCGTCGAACTCGGTGCCGCGAGGATGGCCCGCACCCACGACGGGCCCCCCGAGCACGGCCATGCGCGTAAAGCGGTCGACGAGGCGATCCGGCCGTGGCGGCGCAGCGGCGGCGTCGACCCGATCGCCGCGGGCATCGCGGCCTACCATCGCCAGCACGCGCACCTGATGCGCCCGCACCTGGACGGGTTGCGGCACCGGCCCGATGCCGACACGTTCTTCCTGGCCTGCGCCGACGCCCGCATCGTGCCCAATGTGATCACCAACAGTGGTCCCGGCGACCTGTTCACGGTGCGCAATGTCGGCAATCTGGTGCCGGTGGGCGGCTCCGACGTCTCGGTGGAAGCGGCGCTGATCTACGCGCTCGACAAGCTCGACGTGCGCTCGGTGGTGGTGTGCGGGCACAGCGGCTGCGGAGCGATGGAAGCGCTGTACGGGCAGGTGCAGGCCGGGCCCGGACTCGACGACTGGCTGGCCCATGCTCAGCCCACGCTGGCGGCGTTCCACGCTGGTCACCCCGTCGCCGAGGCCGCCAGGCTGGCGGGCTTCGGCCCGGTCGACCAACTCGGCATGGTGAACGTGGCCCGGCAGGTGCAGACCCTGATCGACTATCCGGCGGTGCGCAGTGGCATCCAGGAGCGCGGGGTCGCGGTGTCGGGGCTGTTCTTCGACCTGGCGACCGCGCGGGTCATCGAGATCACCGCCGACGGGATCGCCGACTTCGACGAGGCCCGTCGGGCCGCCGCCGAACCGGTGTAAAGAGGGGTAGTTGTGGGTCACACCACACACTGCCTGCCGTTATGGCGAGACCCACTATGTGTGCGGCACACTGGCTTTGCCAATTCTTTACTAATAGGTTGGATCCATCCGAACCCGGTTCGCCGTTGCACCGGATCCTTCGATGCTCCCGTCCCTTTGCTTCACCGTCCTCGTGATGATCGGCCTCGGCCCAGCGCCGGGAGCCGGCGAAGGAGAGTCAATGTCTGTCGAGAACGACCTTGCCCCGCCCCACGCGGACGGCTCGTCGAACGAGTCGTCCCGTCCCGCGTGGCAACAGACGCTGTTGCGTCACGATCTGCCCGCCTCCATCGTGGTTTTCCTGGTGGCACTGCCGCTTTCACTCGGCATCGCGGTCGCCTCCGGCGCGCCGATCGCCGCCGGTCTCGTCGCCGCCGTGATCGGTGGTGTGGTCGCGGGCCTGCTCGGCGGCTCGGTCCTGCAGGTCAGCGGTCCCGCCGCGGGTCTGACCGTGGTCGTCGCCGAGTCCATCTCGCAATTCGGTTGGCGCGTCACCTGTTTCATCGTCGTCGCCGCCGGTGTGCTGCAGATCCTGTTCGGGCTCAGCCGGATCGCGCGGGCCGCGCTCGCCGTCGCCCCCGTGGTGGTCCACGCCATGCTGGCCGGCATCGGCATCACCATCGCCCTGCAGCAGGTCCACGTGCTGCTCGGCGGCTCCTCGCACAGCACCGCGCTGCGCAACCTGATCGAACTCCCCGGACAGCTGCTCGCGCTGCACGGTAGTGACGCGCTCGTCGGCGCCGTGGTGATCGCGGTGATGCTCGGCTGGAAGTACGTCCCGCCGAAGCTGCGCGCGGTGCCGGGCCCGCTGGTCGCGGTGCTGGTGGGCACCGTGCTCTCGCTCGGTCTGCCCGAGGTCGAGCGCATCGCCCTGAGCGGGTCGGTCTTCGACGCGCTCGGCCTGCCGGAACTGCCCTCGGGCAACTGGTCCGCCGTCGCCATGATGGTGCTGACCATCGCATTGATCGCTAGTGTGGAGAGCCTGCTCTCGGCCGTCGCGGTCGACAAGATGCACACCGGTCCGCGCACCGGATTCGATCGGGAACTCATCGGCCAGGGCACGGCGAATGTCGTCTCGGGCCTGGTCGGTGGCCTGCCGATCACCGGTGTGATCGTGCGCAGCGCCACCAATGTGCAGGCGGGCGCGCGCACGAGGGCATCGACCGTGCTGCACGGACTCTGGATTCTGCTGTTCTCGGTGGCGCTGGTCGGCCTGGTGGAGCAGATCCCCAAGGCCGCGCTGGCGGGTCTGCTCATCGTCATCGGCATGCAGCTGCTGAAACTGGCCCACATCCGGTTGGCCCGGCGCACCGGTGACCTGCTGGTCTATGTGGTGACCGTGCTCGGCGTGGTGTTCACCAACCTGCTCGAAGGCGTGGTCATCGGCCTCGCCCTGGCGTTCGGGCTGCTGCTGTGGCGGGTCGTGCGCGTGCAGGTGGCGGCGACCCCGTTGCCCGACGGGCGCTGGCAGGTCCATATCGACGGCTCGTGCACCTTCCTCGCCTTGCCGAAACTGTCGGGCGAGCTGGCGAAGGTACCCGCGGGCGCCGAGGTGACCGTCGAGATGACCGTCGACTTCCTCGATCACGCCGCGTTCGAGGCGATCGAGGAGTGGCAGCGCCAGCAGGAAAGCGGCGGTGGCCGTGTCGATTTCGTCGAAATCGGCAGTGCGCGGATGGCCGATACCCCGGCCGCGCCGCCGATCCGCGGATTCGGTCGCGCCGCCATCGACGAGATACTCGGTCCGTGGCGGCACCAGAAGTCCGGCGGCGACGCGGTGACCGCGGGCGTCGCGGCCTACCATCGCGGCCACGCGCACGTCGTGCGATCGCATCTGGACGGGCTGCACGACAGTCAGGATCCGGACTCGTTCTTCCTGACCTGCTCGGATTCGCGGATCGTGCCCAACGTGATCACCAACAGCGGTCCCGGCGACCTGTTCACCGTGCGCAATGTGGGCAATCTGGTCCCGGTCAGCGGTGACGATTCCGTCGAAGCGGCACTGAGTTTCGCGTTGGACAGCCTCGCGGTGCGCTCGGTGGTGGTGTGCGGGCATTCCTCGTGCGGTGCGATGAAGGCGGTGCACTCCGCCGCCGCCACCGAAGGCGGCTTGAGCTCCTGGTTGCGGCACGCCGAGCCGACGTTGGAACGGTTCCTCGCGGGCCACCCCGTGGCCGAGGCGGCCAGGGCGGCCGGGTACGACGAGGTGGACCAGCTGAGCATGGTCAATGTCGCCGTGCAGCTGGAGACCCTGGGACGTAATCCCGCGGTGCGCCGGGCGGTGACCGAGCGCGGATTGGCGGTGTCGGGGCTGTTCTTCGACATCGCGACCTCGCGGGTGCTCGAGGTGACGCTCGACGGGGTCAGCGCGATCGACGATCACGCCGCACTCGCCGTCACCGGCTGACGACACCGCGACCGGTCGGCGGTCGGACTCGTAGTCTGGAAATCATGACCAGCGATCCGACCGCCGCCGAGCGCGTCACCGACGGCCCCGACTCCGCGGACGAGGAGTCCACGGCCGAGCCGGAGCGGTGGGACGGGTTGAAGGAACGCGGGCGCGCCTTCCGGGCACACATCGCCCAGCGCCCTACCCTCGACCTCGGCTACCGCATCGTCGTCGGCGTGGTCGGTGGGCTGGTCCTGCTCGTCGGGATCGTCACGATCCCGTACCCCGGACCCGGCTGGGCGCTGGTGTTCGCGGGATTCGGCATCCTGGCCACCGAGTTCGTCTGGGCCCACCACACCTTGACCTGGGTGCGCGGCAAGTACCGGATCGTCATGGACTGGTACACCTCGCGCGGTTGGTTCATCAAGGTGCTCGGCGCGGTGGGCACCTTCGCCCTCGTCCTCGTGACGTTGTGGCTGCTCGGTACATTTTCGATGGTCGCAGGGTGGATCGGAGTCGATTGGCCATGGTTACACAGTCCCCTGATGTCGTGAGCACTGTTCCCGGCCACGTCCTCACCGACCCCGCCTGGATCGCGGCGCGGATCGACGCGATGAGCCATACCTGGGGCACCGATGTTCCCCGGGTCGCGGGCACCCTGTGGTGGTGCATGGTCGCCTCGACACTGGTCGAGCAGATCGCCGTCGCCTACGCGGCGGGCACGCCCGCCCCGGTCGCCGCCCTGGGCGAATTCGAGTGCGTGGTCCGGCCCGACGGTGGTGTCGAACACGCGCAGTTCCACCGCGTGCCGGTCGATGCCACCGGCCGTTCCGTGCGCTCGGACGTAGGTGGCGAGACCGGTGCGGCAGCGGCTGACGAGGTCGCTGCCGCCTTGCGTGACACCCTGACCGCCGTGATCACCCAGGTCGCGGCGGTGTCGGGGGCCGGGATTCCGGCGCTGTGGGCGGTTGTCGCCGATGCCATCGGCAACCGGGCGCTGGACGCAGGCTCCCCGGACGCGGCGACCAGGCTGGCCGCCGACGTGGGCGCGCGCCTGCCCGCACCGCGGTTCGTCACCGTCGCGGGCCGCACCTTCGTCCGCCGCGCCTCGTGCTGCCTGGTCTTCGAGGCGCCCGGCCGCGAGATGTGCACGAGCTGCCCGAAACGCTCGCCCGCCGACCGAGCCGAACACCTGGCCGCCGCCGCGCGCGCTCGGACCTCCTAGGTCCATCGACACGGCCCACGCGCGCTCCCGATAGCATGGGCGGGCGCGGGAAGGACCCTGCGAGAACTGCCGGATCGACCCGGCACCGAAGTCAAGGAGAGCATCCCCGTGACCACCTCTGCACCCATCAGTCCAGTCGCCCTCGTTCGAGTGCCGGCCGGGACTACGGCGGGCGCGGCGGTACGGGAGGCGGGTTTGCCCACCAAGGGCCCCGACACCGTCGTGGTCGTGCGCGATGTCGACGGCGCGCTCAAGGATCTGTCCTGGATTCCGGAGGACGACGCCGACGTCGAGCCGGTCCCCGCGAACAGCGAGGACGGGCGCAGCGTGATCCGGCACTCGGCCGCGCACGTGCTGGCCCAGGCGGTGCAGCAGGAGTTCCCCGACGCGAAACTCGGGATCGGCCCGCCGATCAAGGACGGCTTCTACTACGACTTCCAGGTCGACAAGCCCTTCACCCCCGAGGATCTGGCCAAGCTGGAATCGCGGATGAAGAAGATCATCAAAGGCGCGCAACGCTTTTCGCGGCGCGTCGTGGAGATCGACGACGCCCGCGTCGAACTGGCGAACGAGCCGTTCAAACTCGAGCTGATCAGTGACAAGTCCGGCATCGACGATCCCGAGATCATGGAGGTCGGCGGCAACGAGCTGACCATCTACGACAACCTCGACCCGCGCACCGGCGAGAAGCTGTGGGGCGATCTGTGCCGCGGCCCGCACATTCCCACCACCAAGTTCATCCCCGCCTTCAAGCTCACCCGCTCCTCGGCCGCCTACTGGCGTGGCGACCAGGACCGCGAGGACCTGCAGCGCGTGTACGGCACCGCGTGGGAATCCACCGAGGCGATGGACGCCTACCTGGAGCTGCTGGCCGAGGCCGAGCGCCGCGATCACCGCAAGCTGGGCCTCGAACTGGACCTGTTCTCCTTCCCCGACGCGCTCGGTTCGGGTCTGCCGGTGTTCCACCCCAAGGGCGGCATCATCCGCAAGGAGATGGAGGAGTACTCGCGTCAGCGCCACGTCGACGCGGGCTACGAGTTCGTCAACACCCCCCACCTCACCAAGGGACATCTGTACGAGATCTCGGGCCATCTCGACTGGTACAAGGACGGCATGTTCCCGGCCATGCACCTCGACGCCGAGCTCAACGAGGACGGCACCGTCCGCAAGCCCGGCCAGGACTACTACGTCAAGCCGATGAACTGCCCGATGCACAACCTGATCTTCGGCGCGCGCGGTCGTTCCTACCGTGAGCTGCCGCTGCGGATGTTCGAGTTCGGTTCGGTGTACCGCTACGAGAAGTCCGGCGTGATCCACGGCCTGACCCGCGTGCGTGGCATGACCCAGGACGACGCGCACATCTACTGCACCAAAGAGCAGATGCACGCCGAGCTCACCAGCACCCTGCAGTTCGTCCTCGGCCTGCTCAAGGACTACGGCCTCGACGACTTCTACCTCGAGCTGTCCACCAAGGACCCGAAGAAGTACGTGGGCTCGGACGAACTCTGGGCCGAGGCCACCGAAACCCTCGAGAAGGTCGCCGAGGCATCCGGCCTCGACCTGGTGCCCGACCCCGGCGGCGCCGCGTTCTACGGCCCGAAGATCTCCGTGCAGGTCAAGGACGCGCTGGGCCGCACCTGGCAGATGTCGACCGTGCAGCTCGACTTCAACCTGCCCGATCGTTTCGACCTCGAGTACACCGCCTCCGACGGCACCAAGCAGCGCCCGGTGATGATCCACCGCGCCCTGTTCGGCTCGATCGAACGCTTCTTCGGCGTGCTCACCGAGCACTACGCCGGTGCCTTCCCGGCCTGGCTCTCGCCGGTACAGGTCGTCGGCATCCCGGTGGCGGAGAACTTCGCGCCGCACCTGGATTCGGTGATCGAGCGGCTGCGCGACGCCGGCGTGCGGGCCCAGGTGGACCGCAGCGACGACCGGATGCAGAAGAAGATCTTCAACCAGACCGCGCAGAAGGTGCCGTTCATGCTGCTGGCGGGCGCGCGTGACGTGGAAGCGGACGCGGTGAGCTTCCGGTTCCGCGACGGCACCCAGGTCAACGGTGTGCCGGTCGCCGACGCGGTCGCCACCATCACCACCTGGGTCGCCCACCGCGTGAACGCCTCACCCACCGCCGAGGGGTTCGAGGTCGTCTCCGCGGCGGTTCAGGCATGAGCGAGAACCTCGCCCCCGAGGCCGGCTCGATCGTCGACGCCGGGGCCGGCCAGCCCGACCGCCTGCAGCGGTTGTGGACGCCGTACCGGATGTCCTACATCACCGGCGAGGTCAAGCCCAAGGACGCGACCGGGCATCCGTTCACCGATATCCCCAAGATGTCGGACGAAGACGGCCTGATCATCGCCCGCGGCGAGAATGTCTACGCCGTGCTCAACTTGTACCCGTACAACCCAGGGCACATGATGGTGGTGCCTTACCGCCGGGTAGCCGACCTGGAGGACCTCACGACCGCCGAGAGCGCGGAACTGATGGCCTTCACGCAGCGGGCGATCCGCGTGATGAAGCAGGTCTCGCGGCCTGCCGGATTCAACGTGGGTCTCAATCTCGGTGGGGTGGCCGGTGGTTCGCTCGCCGACCACCTGCACCAGCACATCGTGCCGCGCTGGGGCGGGGATGCGAACTTCATCACCGTGGTCGGCGGGGTGAAGGTGATGCCTCAGTTGTTGCGCGACACGCGGCAGCTGCTGGCGGAGGCGTGGGAGGAATAAGGACCGTGCTCAGCTTCTTCGGCCGCCAGACGTTTGCGAAAGCGACTGCGCCGCTGGGCAAAGCGCTCGTCGGGACGGGGCTCACCCCGGACGCGATGACCCTGATCGGCACCACCGCGACGATCGCGGCCGCGGTGACGCTGTTCCCCTCCGGACACCTGTTCTGGGGAACGATGGTCATCTGGCTGTTCGTCATGTTCGACATGCTCGACGGTGCGATGGCGCGCGCCCGTGGCGGCGGCACGAAGTACGGCGCCGTCCTCGATGCCACCTGTGACCGGGTGGCCGACGGCGCGATCTTCGGCGGACTCGCCTGGTGGGCCGTCTATCACGAGCACAGCAAGCACCTGTTCGCGCTGACCTTGATCGTGCTGGTCACCTCGCAGGTGATCTCCTACGCCAAGGCGCGTGCGGAGGCCAGCGGCCTGTCCGCCGACGGTGGGCTCATCGAACGCCCGGACCGTCTGGTCATCGTGCTGGTCGGCGCCGGGCTCACCGGCATCGGCGGGCACTGGGGGCTCGACTGGCTCACCTGGGCCGTGTACGTGGCGATGTGGGTGCTGGCGGTGCTGAGCATCGTGACGGTGTTCCAGCGGGTGCTGGCGGTGCGCAATTCGCCGGGCGCCCGCGTGGTGATTCCGCCGACGCCGCAGCCGGACGCGGGATCTGCCTCGTGAGCCTCACGGATCGGTTGAGCGACTGGGGCTATGCCGCAGGCTGGGGCCTCGTGCGTTCGGCGCCGGAAGGGATGGCGCGCAAGGTCTTCGACCTCGGTGCCGATCGTTCGGTGCGCGGCGGCGGGCCGGAACAGCTGCGCCGCAACCTCGCTCGCGTTCTCGGTGTGCCCGCCGACCAGGTCCCCGGCGACCTGATGCGGGCGAGCATGCGCTCCTACGCCCGCTACTGGCGTGAGGCGTTCCGCCTGCCGTCGATGGACCACACGAAGATCGACTACTACGTCGGTGGTCTGGAGAACGTCGACGCCGCGCTCGAGCAGGGCCGCGGCCTCATCCTGGTGTTGCCGCACTCGGGCAACTGGGACATGGCCGGTGTCTGGTTGGTGCAGCACTACGACAACTTCACCACCGTGGCCGAACGGCTGAAGCCCGAATCGCTGTTCGAGCGGTTCGTGGCCTACCGCGAGAGCCTCGGTTTCGAGGTGTTCCCGCTGACCGGTGGCGAGCAGCCGCCGTTCGCCGCGCTCGCCGAACGCCTGCGCCAGAACCGGATCGTGTGCCTGATGGGCGAACGCGACCTCACCGGCAAGGGCGTGCCCGTCGACTTCTTCGGTGAGCGCACCTGGATGCCCGGCGGTGCCGCGAAACTGGCCATCGAGACCGGCGCCGCGCTGGTTCCCGTGCACGGCTGGTTCACTGTCGACGAGGACGGCACCGAAGGCTGGGGGCTGAAAGCCGAACCGGCCCTGGATGTTTCCGGTGGGGTGGCGGCCGCGACGCAGGCACTCGCCGACCGGTTCGCCGCCAATATCGCCGAGCATCCGGCCGATTGGCACATGCTGCAACCGCTCTGGGAAGGCGATCTGTCGCCCGAACGACTGTCGCGGATCACCGCGCAGCAGGCGGGAGGGCAGCCGTGAAGATCGGCATGATCTGCCCGTATTCGTTCGACGTCCCCGGCGGCGTGCAGGCCCATGTGGTCGAACTGGCCCGGGTGTTCATCGAACGCGGGCACAAGGTGAGCGTGCTCGCCCCCGCCTCCGACGACACCCCGCTGCCCGATTTCGTCGTCTCGGCGGGTCGCGCGGTGGCGATTCCCTACAACGGGTCGGTGGCGCGCTTGTCGTTCGGACCCATGGCCTACACCAGGATCCGGCGCTGGATCGACAGCAACGACTTCGACGTGCTGCACATCCACGAACCCAACGCCCCGAGCCTGTCGATGCTGGCGCTCAAGATCGCCGAGGGCCCGATCGTGGCGACCTTCCACACCTCGACCACGAAGTCGTTGGTACTCAGTACTTTTCAGGGTGTGCTTCGCCCGTATCACGAGAAGATCAGTGGGCGGATCGCCGTGTCGGAGCTGGCCAGGCGCTGGCAGGTCGAGGCGCTGGGATCCGACGCGGTCGAGATCCCCAACGGTGTCGATGTGTCCGCGTTCGCGCGCGGTGAGCCACTCGACGGATACCCGCGCGCGGGCCGCACCGTGCTGTTCCTCGGTCGCTACGACGAACCGCGCAAGGGCATGGACGTGCTGCTCGGCGCGCTGCCCGCGCTCATCGACCACCATCCCGACGTGGAGATCCTCATCGTCGGGCGCGGTGACGAGGATCGGTTGCGCCGTGAAGCCGGGGAGCACGCCGGGCATCTGCGGTTCCTCGGACAGGTCTCCGACGAGGAGAAAGCCGCCGCGCTGCGCAGTGCCGACGTGTACGTCGCGCCGAACCTCGGTGGCGAGAGTTTCGGGATCATCCTGATCGAGGCGATGGCGGCAGGCACCCCGGTGGTCGCGAGCGAACTCGACGCCTTCCGTCGTGTGTTGCGCGACGGGACCGCGGGCATGCTCACCCCGATCGGTGACTCCGACGCGCTGGCCACCGCCATCGACACGCTCCTCACCGACGACGAGACGCGGACGCGTCTGGTCAGCACCGCGACCCAGGTGGTCGCGGGCTACGACTGGCCGGTCGTGGCCGAACAGATCCTGCGGGTGTACGAGACCGTCACCGTCGGCGACAACCGCGTCCGGGCCGCCGGATGATCACCTTCTCCGCGACCACCGTCCTCGTTCTCGGGCTGATCGCCCTGCTCGTCCTGGCCCTCGGCGTGTGGGCCTACTCCACGGCGAACCGGCTCGACCGGCTGCACGTGCGCTCCGATCAGTCCTGGCAGGCACTCGATGCCGCGCTCGCCCGCCGGGCGGTGGTGGCTCGCGCGGTGGCGATGTCGGAGGCCGGTCCGGTGAGTACCGATCCCCGCCGGGCCGAACGGGCCACCCAGCTCGCCACACTCGCCGATCGGGCCGAACGCGCCGATCGCGGTGACCGGGAAACGATCGAGAACCAGCTCTCCGCCGCGCTGTCGCTCGTCGACATCGACCACCTGCGACCGCAGCTGGTGGCCGAACTCGCCGACGCCGAGGCGCGCGTGCTGATCGCCCGGCGCTTCCACAACGACGCCGTGCGCGACACCCTGGCCCTGCGCACCCGCAGGCCCGTGCGCATCCTGCACCTCGGCGGTACCGCGCCGCTGCCGACCTACTTCGAGATCACCGAACGCGCGACGCCCGCCGCCGCCACCGGCCTCACCGTGCACACCACCCGCACCTCCGCCCGGGTGATGCTGCTCGACGAGCACAACCGCGTGCTGCTGCTGCGTGGTCACGACCCGATGATCCCCGAGGTGGCCTTCTGGTTCACCGTCGGCGGCGGCGTCGAACCGGGAGAGAACCTGCGCGACGCCGCGGTGCGCGAGATCTACGAGGAAACCGGGCAGCGGGTGGATCCCGCCGCGCTGCGCGGTCCGCTGTGGCGGCGGGTCGCGGTGTTCCCGTTCAACGGCGAGCTGATCCGCTCCGAGGAACTGTTCTTCAGCCTGCGTTCGCCGGGCTTCGAATGGCGCCCGGCGGACCTGACCGCCCTGGAGCGCCGCACGATCACCGACCACCGCTGGTGCTCCGCCGACGACATCCGCGCACTCGACGACGCGGGCGAGGCCGTCTACCCGTACCACCTCGACGAACTCCTCACCGAAGCCGTTTCCGCGGCTGAAGACGACACCCAGCACGTGGTCCGCTCGATCCGCTGAGGCCCAGCGGGGGACAGTACCCGGGCCATGATTCGCTCGATGCCGCCTCATCTCGGACACCGCGCGCGACGCGCGGCGTCCCGGTATATCGGCGCGGTGCTCGGTCCGGTCGTTGCCGGCGTGGCCGTCGATCGCGCGCGGACCCCGGTCGCGGCGCTGTGGTGCGCCGCCGGTGCGGCGGCCGTCGCGGCGGCGATCGTGCTGGTCGACCGGGCACGGCGCGGCCCCGTGGCGGACGCGGTCGGAGCCGTGGCACGGTGAATGCCAGGCCATCGGACAAGGCCAGCGGTGCGCGGTGAACACATCACCGCTGGTCGTGACAAGGCCAGTGGTGCTCAACTGGCTATGAAGGCCGATTTCGGGCAGCTCTAGAATCGACGGTGAACCGAATCCGAGCGACTTGATTGGCGCCCATGACACAGGAGACATTCGTGACTACGCCTGAGACCACCAACACCGTCGGCACCGCCCGCGTGAAGCGCGGCATGGCCGAGATGCTCAAGGGTGGCGTGATCATGGATGTGGTCAACGCCGAGCAGGCCAAGATCGCCGAAGACGCCGGCGCCGTGGCCGTGATGGCGCTCGAGCGGGTGCCCGCCGACATCCGCGCCCAGGGTGGCGTGTCCCGGATGAGCGACCCGGACATGATCGACGGCATCATCGCCGCGGTCTCCATCCCGGTCATGGCCAAGGCCCGCATCGGCCACTTCGTCGAGGCACAGATCCTGCAGAGCCTGGGCGTGGACTACATCGACGAGTCCGAAGTGCTCACCCCCGCCGACTACGCCAACCACATCGACAAGTGGAACTACACCGTCCCGTTCGTCTGTGGCGCCACCAACCTGGGCGAGGCCCTGCGCCGCATCACCGAGGGCGCGGCCATGATCCGCTCCAAGGGCGAGGCGGGCACCGGTGACGTGTCCAACGCGACGACCCACATGCGTACCATCCGCGGCGAGATCCGTCGCCTGACCTCGCTGTCCGAGGACGAGCTGTTCGTGGCCGCCAAGGAACTGCAGGCCCCGTACGAGCTGGTTCGTGAGGTCGCGCAGACCGGCAAGCTCCCGGTCGTCATGTTCACCGCCGGTGGCATCGCCACCCCCGCCGACGCCGCCATGATGATGCAGCTCGGTGCCGAAGGCGTGTTCGTCGGCTCGGGCATCTTCAAGTCCGGCAACCCCGAACAGCGCGCCGCCGCCATCGTCAAGGCCACCACCTTCTACGACGACCCGGACGTGCTGGCCAAGGTCTCGCGTGGCCTGGGCGAGGCCATGGTCGGCATCAACGTCGAAGAGATCCCGCAGCCGCACCGTCTGGCCGAGCGCGGCTGGTGATCGTGGGCCCGATATCGTTCGGGCACCGAAACATTCGCCTCGGCGGGCGTCGCGATCG